>NZ_JBYTBS010000002.1:0-286426 GCF_058789495.1 Paenibacillus sp. FW126-R14
CTTAGCACCCGCCATTACTGGCGGTAGCCCAAGACTCGCTATTGGCGGCATGGCTTTTGCCTTTCCAAGCAGGAGTTACACCTGCTAAATTACACGACTTTACCATTGGTCGCTCACACCCTGTAGTTCCCCTTGCAGCCAGCCTCCCTGCTTGCATGTCTGCCTCCCTGCTGCATGCCTGCCTGCTCACTTGCTTGCCCACGCTCATTCAAGCACAAAAAAAGGGCCATCCCCCAGGTCCTTCAGACCCTTAGGAGATAAGCCCTTTTTCTCTCAAGTCACTTCAATTCTCATCTGCCCTTGCAACTACACATCCAGCAGCTCGTCAAAAATGCCTCTGAACTGGTCCGCCACCGATTCAGCGCCCTCCTCCAGCTCTTCCCTGCTGAAATAGTAGCGGTGATGGGATTCATCCGTGTCCAGCAAATCCGACAACAGCCCGCCGAAGCCGCGCGTTCTGCGGTCAAACTCCAGGAGGACCTCAACGCCCTCCGCGTCCGGATAGAAAACAAGCTCCAACTCGTCCACCGAGCTGCGATATTCCCCATTTTGATACGGAACAAACTCAAAGTTTTGAATAAATGGCAGATGATAATTACGCTGCGGGTAATATTCGTTCTCTGCCTTATGCAGATGAAAGCCCAATTCTTCCAGCGCTTCAAAAATAACCGATGTATGCGGGTGAGCCAGCACCTCGATAGGATCGCGATCGGACGGATCAACCGCGTTGTCAATGTCCAGTCCTGTATGAATCCAGATCGGGCTCACGCCAATCGAAACTGGCGTCTCATGCGGCAGCACGAAGTGAAAAGGGATCTCCACCGTTTCTCCCGGCGCCAGAACAAGGCTTTCCCCCAGCAGGATGTTCGCTACCACGACCGTTTCTTTGTGCATGCGATTCGAATCGTTATCCGCGGGCTTGAGATATTCCGTCATAATTTGAAAGTAAATTTTGTCTGCTTTTTGCTCCACGCTGCCGCCTTTGGCAACGACGACACCCTCTACCAGCTCGCCGGGAACGAAGGCCTCCGTATGAAACTGCGCATCGATATCGATGTTTCCGATTCCAACTTTGGCCATCATTTTCTTGAAGAATGACATGACTACGAATCCTCCCCCTCTTCATCCTCAAAAAGAGCCCGGAAATACCGCTCCCGATGATTCAGAAAATCTCTCGTTAAATTATAATGATCCGTATCTTCATACGCGACAGGCTCGATGGCGGTTTCAGTGAACTGCAAAATTTGCGCGTCCGGATAAGCCATAATAATGGGAGAATGCGTCGCAATAATAAACTGCGCTTGCCCCGACTTGTCCAATTCCCGAATAATTCTTAGGAAAGTCAATTGATTCTGCGGCGAAAGCGCCGACTCCGGCTCATCCAGCAGGTACAAGCCCTTGCGATCCAACCGATTTTTGAAAAAAGTCAAAAAAGCTTGGCCGTGCGACTGCTCATTTAACGATTTGCCCCCATATGGCGCGTAGGCTTGGTGCCCGATATAGGGATCCTTCGCCATCTCATCGATATAACCGGCAAACGTATCAAAGGTCTCCGCACGGAAAAAGAGTCCTTGACTTACTTTAGGGAGCCAGGACAATTTCATGATATTCGTTAGCGATTCGTCATCTTTTTCTTTTTTTATCGTTAAATCCCTGCCGCCAACGACGCTGAATCCGCAGGAGACGCCGATCGCTTCCAGCAGCGTTGACTTGCCCGAACCGTTATTCCCGATAAAGAATGTGACATTGGATCGAAACCTGTATTCGCTAAAGTCTTGAATTGCCTTGATGTTAAAAGGGAAAACCGCTTTCTCCGCTTCGGACAGCTCAGACCAATCCAAAGCAACTCGCTGCAAGAATGGCATATAAGCCTCCTTTTGCTAATCCCAAAATGTAGGGTGATTCCCTTTCACTTTACACGAAAGCCAACATAAAAAGCTACCCCGCTATAGATTCCTCTACAGCAGGGCAGCCGCTATCGCCTATTCAACCTTCAACAACCGCCATTGCTGGTTTTTGCCGCCATTGTCCGTATACTGGATGGCTGCGCCGCCATTGGCTTTGGAGCCGCCGGAGATGTCAATAATCTTGCCGGTCGCCCGATTTTTCAATTTAAAATTGCCGGCGCCGCTATCGACAACCTGCCAATGCTGACTGGTCCAGCCGCCGTCAGCCCACTGCTCAATGACAGCGCCGTCAGCGGTCGAACCGTTTTCCACGCCGATTATTTTACCGCTGCCGCGGTTTTGAATTTTATAGTACCCGCTTCCCGCGCTAATGAATTGCCACTGCTGGCTGTACCAACCGCTGTCGATATACTGCTCCAAATCATCCCCGTTCGCCATGCCTTGGTTCACCACATTCAGCGCTTTGCCGCCGTTGCGGTTCTCAAGAATATAATAAGCGCTCGTATCAATCGCCGGCGATGAGGACGTTATCGTTCCTGTTGCGGTATCGATCGTTACGTTGCTGCCCCAACTCATCGAAAGCGAAGTGTTCGTCGGGAATTGCAGCGGCAGCCACACATAACGGGATTCCATCACTTTCCCGCTCCAAGCTCCTGCCCAGCGGTCGCCCATATATAAATAAGACGTTGTGCTGGAGCCATCGACCGGCAGTACGTAAGCACTTTGCGAATCGTAAGTCGTCCCATCGCCAAAATTGCTAAGTCCGCTCCATGTGCCGGTAATAGAACTCGCTGTGGCATATTTGCCTTGGTTAGGATCCCAACCTGTTGCGCCCGAGGTTACCAGGAAGTACACACTGCCCCGTTTGAACATCGCCGGAGCTTCCCGATATTGACCCGCCCATAAGGTTTGAACCAGCGAGTCCACGCCAAGGAAATCGGGCGTTAATTTATAAATGTTCATGTCGGCATTCACGCGGGTTGCTGAAATTAAGTAAGCCGTTCCGTTATCATTGAACACCGTCATATCGCGGGAATCATTCCCAAGCGGGCGGAAACTGCCATGATACGTGTACGCACCGTCCACGGTACTCGACGAGGCGACCGCCGTGCGGGCCTGCCCGTAATCGACGCCGTTTTCCCAATGCATCCACAATACGTATTTGCCGGTGGAACTATTATAAATGACTTTCGGTCTTTCGATATTGGACACACCCAGCTCTGCTGCCGAATTTTTCGTTAGAATATCGCCACGGTATTCCCATGTTTTCAGATTGCTGGAACGGTAGCAGGATACGGCATTGAAAGTGCCATCCGCATTGCGGTTCTCCCCGAACCAATAATAATAGCTGCCGACTTTCAGGACACCTCCGCCATGTGCGTGAATGATATTTCCGCTTGTATCCTTAAATTGAATGCCATTCTGCACGGTGACGGCCGCCGCCTCCGATTCCTTCGCAAACAGGAAACTGCCCACCGTTAGCAGGCCCAACAAAGCCGCAAGCACGAAGTTGAACAAACGCAAAACAGGTTTTCTCATCAAATGAATCCATCCTCTCAACGATTGTTTTTGTCGGACTAGTCCTTTTGACAACGGCTTCAGCGTTAACTCGACTCTAATTAAGCGCTTACATAACTAAACGCCAACCACCTCCTTCGCTTCCACCATATAAGAAATGCAGGCTTCCTTCCACTGCATAATCCCGCACAACTATGAACTTTTCATACTTTTTGAAGTGAACTTTGCGCATACAAAAAAGTGAACTCCTCATCGTCACGATGCAGAGTCCACCCGATCCTAATTTATATCCAATTGTCTCTTCTTCCAAAGCTTCATCGTTTCAGGCAGTGCGATGCCGATCATGGTAATGATCACACCTGCCCACTGCAGTGCATAAACGGTTTCATGAAGCACAACGAAAGACATGATGACGGCCGTCGGCAATTCTGCCGCACTCATGATGGTCGCGATTCCCCCTCCAATCCGGGGAACGCCGATAGCAAAGAACAATGGCGGTATGACGACGCCGAAGAAGGCTAGCAGCAGCGCCCACGGCAGCAGCTCTTGATGCAGGGAGCCGTTGAACAGAAAGTGTGGCGGATACACGAGCATAACCAAAATCAACGACCCTGATTGCATAATTGCACTGCGTGTAACTGGCGCAAGCGTACTGGAAACTTTGCCGCTAAACATAATGAAAAGCGCATAAGTCAGCGCAGAGAGTAGTCCGAGTCCTATACCGATCAACGCCGGCGCTTCTTGACCGCCCTGCAAATACCCGCTCGCCATAATAATTCCGATAAATAAAATGCAGAGCGCAATGATTTTATCTTTCCCCGGACGCTTCCGCTCCGTTACAGCCTCAAGCAAAATTCCAATCCATGTAAATTGAAACAAAAGAATAATGGCAAAAGATGCTGAAATATATTGCAGAGCCGCGTAATAAAAAATGCCGGTTAAGCCAGAGGTGGTTCCCACGGCCATGAGCTTCAAAGCTTGCCGCGGCGCTACTTTCGTCTTCACAGGCTGGGTCTGGCCGCCGCGATTGGACTTGGCCGAGGCGAAAGCCATCGTCCAAATCATCAGCACGCCGAACAAATTTTGACTGCCAACCACTTCCCCTACGTGGAAACCCGATTCATACGCTTTTTTGACAAAGGTGGATAACAAGCCAAAGCTGCAGGCGCCAGCCAGCACGAACAAATAATATTTCATCATAGGCAGCGCGTCAAAATATCTCTGACCGTATCCCTCGTCATCATTTTGTAATTGCCCACGGTGTCCTTCATGAAGGACTTATGAATTAATTCCTCAAGTCTGGCATCATCGATCCCGTAATCCGCCAAACAGTTCGGGGCGCCTAGCGAATTCCAGAATTGACGCAGGGCGTCGATGCCTTCATTCGCAATTTCGTGATCGGTTTTGCCTGCCGGATCGACACCGAAAACAGCCAAGGCCAGCTTTTTCATTCGTGAAGGATCATCTTCCGCGCAATGCTGCATCCAGTTCGGATAAACAATGGCCAGCCCGCCGCCGTGCGGAATGTCATAGACCGCAGACAAGCCGTGCTCAATCTGATGGGATGCCCAATCTCCGCCATCCGTGCCGCTTGACAGAAGCCCGTTGAGGGCGGTTGTTCCCGCATACATGATTGTCGCTCGATGCTCATAGCTGTGCAGGTCTTCAAGCAGTTTAGGCGCAGCTTCCATGACCGTCAATAGGACGGACTCCATGAAACGATCCATCATCGGGGTATTTTCCGAAAGGTGGAAATACTGCTCAAGCACATGGGACATGATATCGACGATGCCATAAACCGTTTGATCTAAAGGCACCGAATACGTGTATTCCGGGTCCAAAATAGAGAAGGCCGGATAAGCCAGAGGACTGCTCCAACCGCGCTTCTCGTTTTTCTCCCAATGCGTGATCACGGAAAGATTGTTCATCTCCGAGCCGGTAGCCGCGAGCGTTAGCACCGTACCGAACGGCAGCGCTCTAGCAGGAACCGCTTTGCGCGTAATGATGTCCCAAACATCCCCTTCGTAATAAACGCCGACCGAAATCGCCTTAGCACAGTCGATCACACTGCCCCCGCCTACGGCAAGAATAAGATCAATATCGTGCTCCCGGCAAAGGCTAATCCCTCTCTTTACGGTTGTAAGCCGCGGATTCGGCTCAACGCCGGACAGCTCAAACACTTCTGCTTGCATATGGTCAAGCTGCTCTTTAACAGCTTCGTAGACGCCATTATTCTTGATGCTTCCTCCGCCATATACGAGCAATACTTTTTTGCCCGTCGTGCCAAGTTCGAGCGCGAGCTGCTCGATTTGCCCTTTTCCAAACCATAATTTGGTTGGATTGAATTGTAAAAAAGATTGCATGTCCGTAACTCCCTTGGATGACTGATAACTAACTACAGCAGTATACCATAAGTCCGTTTTAATTTAAAAAAACAGAAGCGCCCTGTTCTGTTCCAGAATATCTACATAGGATAGACGGAGGTGATCATCCCATGCCCAAATACCGCATCATCGTCGATCTGTCCCACTTCCAATTACATTTGCTCGATGTAAACCGCGTCGTGCGGAGCTTCCCTGTAGGCATCGGCCGAATGGTAACCAAAACACCTACCGGCGAGTTTACCATTATCAATAAACAACCCAACCCCGGCGGCCCCTTCGGCGTCTTCTGGATGGGGTTAAGCAAGCCGCATTATGGCATCCACGGGACGAACGATCCTTCCTCCATCGGCAAGCTTACCTCTCACGGCTGCATCCGCATGTACAACGAGGATGTACTGGAATTGGCCGCACTTGTTCCCATTCACACCCGTGTGACGATTCGCCCATAGCAAAGAGCTGTCCTTCCATGCAGCTTCTTTGCATGAGGACAGCCCTTGAATGCATCGCTATATCCGGTGTACAGGCAAGGAGAACGAAATGCTGCAGCCTTTGCCCAGGCGGCTTTCCGCCCAGATTTGCCCGCCGTGGTATTGGACAATCTCCTTGGCTATCGCCAAACCAAGACCGCTGCCGCCCGACGTGCTGCGTGATTTGGACGCTTTGTAAAACCTTTCAAAAATATGCGGCAAATCCTCTTCGCTAATACCCACGCCAGTGTCGGTAACCCGGATCACAAGCTCGCTGGGATCACCTTTGATATCCACCCGTACATGAATGAAACCGCCTCTAGCCGAAAACTTGATGGCATTGTAGATAATATTCGCGTACACCTGCTCAATGCGGTCTATATCTACGGTTAACAGCATTTCTTCGCCTTCCGACTGCGCCATGTCCAGCGTGTAGGTGATGCCTGCATTGGCGCAATCCAGCTCATACTTGGCAAACAGTTGACGCACCATCGATTGGCAGGAAGTAGGCGCAAGTTGGAAATGGAACTGCTTCGTTTCCAAGCGGCTCAATTGGTAGAGATCGGTAATCAACCGCTGAATGCCGACGATCCGCATATGGACGACCGAAAGGTACTTTCTTTGCTCTTCCGGCTCTTGAATAACACCGTCCAGAATCGCCTCTACATAGCCTTGAATGGACGTCAGCGGCGTACCCAAATCATGTGAAATATTGGACAACAGGTCGCGGCGGGACGTCTCCATGAGAATCAATTCATTCGTCCGCTCTTTGACTTTGGACTCCAAATCATTATAAAGTCTGGCATTCTCAATCGAAATTGCCGCCTGCGCGGACAGCAGTTTAATAATATCAAGCCGGTCCGACGTAAAGGCATTGCGAATTAAATTGTTTTCAAGATAAAAAACACCGACTAAATTGCCTTGATGAAGGATAGGCTCGCAAAAAATCGACTTGCCTTCGGCTGCCCGGATATAAGGATCATGCGTGAAAATGCCTTTGTTCGCCGCATCATCCAAAACAACGCCTTCCTTGGTCCTGGCAACGAACTGGATCACCGCAGCCGGAAGATCTTCTCTCGTTTCAAGAGCTACCGGACTAACGATACAGGAGTCCTTGCCGTCTGTCGCCAGCATTTCCGCCTCGACGTACAAGCTGTCTTTTTCCTTGAGGACAAGAATACTGCGCTCGGCACCCGAGGAGTAGGTAACGATTTCCATCAATCGTTTGATCAGCTGCTCCAAGTTGACTTCACTGGATAAGGACCTGGACGTATTCATAATCGTCATAAAATCCAGCGCCTGCAGCGAGTAATCGCTAATATTCGTCGTACTCCAGTCCTGCTGCTCTTTAAGCGAGGTTAAATAGTTCGGATATCTTAGCTTCAACTCGTCGGCCTTCGCTTTTGCTCCCCAGCTTAAATAGCCGTAATACGCGTCTATGAAGTAAGTTTTGGCTATCTTCTCGCGGCCAGCGTCTTTGTACAGCTTGCCCGCCAGCTCGCAGGCTATCGCCTCATGCTGAATGAAGCCCTGTTCCCTTGCTTGCCGGATGGACAATTCATAGTATTGCTCGGCTTTCTGGAAATTCCCCGTGACACGGCTCCACTCGGCATGCATCAAGGAGCTGAGGTGCGAGAAATTTTCCCGGCCATGGGAAGCCCACTTGTCCATTTTGCGCAGCATTTTGCCCATCTGCTTGTCGTATGCCTTCTGCTCATGGAACGCTGCTTCCTTATACATCGCGGCAATCGATAAAGCATGATAGAAATAGTTCTCTGGAATATGAAATAATCCGAAGGATACAGACTGCATCGGCTCTGCTTCTTTGCTGGTCTTTAGAGCAGCTTCGTATTGACCGAACAAATAGTACAGCATTATTTTTTTAACCTTATATTCATGCAAAATAACTTGATTCGGGTGGATTTCCAGCTTCCGGACAAAACGCTCTTCCTGTTCCTCATCCGTACCGATAATCAGGGGATTTCCGGCCTTCCCTTCCAAATTCTGAATCACCATGCGCAGCATTTCCAGCATAAGCAGCGTATCGTGATGGTTCGTTTGTTCCAGGATGCGGTAATTTTTGCTGAGATCGTCCTGCACTTCCGGGAGCGGCACACCTTGAAAATCTTTCGTCAGCACCTGATAAGTCAGCGCATAACCGGCGAAAACGAGATCTCCGTCTTCGATTCCGCTTTTGAACGACTCGTTTAACTGCTCCAAGCACACCGGCAGCGGTTTGACCCAAGGCGTAACAAACAATCCGAAGGAAAAGTGACTTTTGCTGCGGTATTGGTGAGATTGGAAACGGGCATTCAATCGCTGTCCAAGCTGCCCGTACTGATAGCCGAGCTGATAATCTCCGAAGCCGGAGCCCAGAATTAATCCGTAGGCCCCAAACACGTAGGACATAACCGGCGTATTGCCATATTTCAACGCATGCTTGGTCATAATGAACATGAAAAGCACGAACAAATTCGTGTTGACGAAGTACGCCGATACGGCGATACTCATCATCAAATTCATTAATTTGAAACGGTACTCATCTTCCATGATCGGCAAATCGTAAAGCTGCAGCGTATTTTTCCGACCGATCTTTGCTTTAAGGTTCACATAGGCCAGAAATATATTCAAACTGGTTGGCTCACTCGGTATGCGCAGCCCTTGTTCAGCTAACGCTTTTAATCCGACCTCCACACTTTTGCGCTGTTTCCCCACGTTGGTGTACAAAATAACCTGCAAGTTATACACTTCCAGCTTCAGCTCGTTCGTGCGCGCGTCGAGGAGCAATTGCTCATAGGAAGTTTCCGCCTCATCCGCCTGGCCGTTCAAATACAGCACCTCAGACTTCTCAAGCCGGATAGAGAAGCTGAGATCCGCCATCTCTTTATCCTCAACCAGCTTCAGCAGAGCCAAAGCCTTATTGTAATATTGGAGCGCGGAACGATAAGCGTTCGAGGATTTGGCTTTGCGGCCTGCGCGAAGGTTAAACTCCAGCAGCTTAATAATCTCCTGACGTTCAACTAACAAGCCGGAGCCGATGTTCATATGATTCACAATATCGAATAAACGCTGCTCGATTTGTGCTTCTGGCAAAAATTCCAACAATTTGCGGGCAATGTGCAAATGTGTCTCAGGCAGACTGGACTGCTCGATTGAGCCATAGACAGCTTCTTGAATGGAATCATGGACGAACATGAAACGAATGTCCTGTGCGGCTGAATTGCCCTGCATATCCGTATAAAATTTATAATCCGTACCGACCGGGATGATCAAGCCTGTTTGAATGGAAACTTCCAGCTCCTGCAATACCTCTTCAAACGATGTCATGGCAATGATGCCGAGCGCTTCCAGATCAAAGGTCGCTCCTAAGCAAGCAGCCTGCCGCAATAAATATTGCGTTCGGGATGGCATGCGCAGCAGCTTCTCCGCAAGGAGAAACATGAGATTGTCCGTGATCCGGAGCTTCTGAATTTCATTCATATCCCAAATCCAACGATTGGCTTCATAGCTGTAGGCGACCAAATTTTGTTCATACAGGGCGGTCAGGAATTGCTTGACGAAAAAAGGATTGCCGCCTGTTTTCTGCAAAACAAGCTGCGCCAATTCAGCAACATGCTGCTGCTCCGTCTTCAGCGACTCGGCGACCAGTTGCTTGACTGCGGATAGCTCCAAAGCCTTCAGCACAATGCGTTCCGAAACAAGCCGCTCCGGCAGTTTGTCCAATAATTGAACATGCGTGGAGGACAGCCAGTTGGTATCATACTCGCTGCGGTACGAGCCGATAAAGAGGAAATGGCTCATTTGCGAATCGCTTAACAACAGATCGATGAAATGCAAGGATGCCGCATCCGCCCACTGCAAATCGTCAAGGAACAGGACAATCGGCCTTTCTTTCGTGCAAAAGATAAGCAGAAATTGCTGCAGCAAGAAATGCAGCCGGTTTTGCGTCTCCTGCGGGGGAAGCTGCTTCGCGTTCGGCTGTTCGCCGATTAGCAGTTCGAGCTCAGGAACAAGATCGGTTAAAACTTTGCCGCTTGTTCCGAGCACTTTGAGCAAACGTCCGCGGTATTCTTCAATTTGCTGATCTTTTTCCGTCAAAAGCTGACGGACGAGCTGCCGCAGCGCTCTCGACAGCGCATGATAGGACACATGCTGTTTGCCGGGCTCAAACCGTCCCGATATGAACCATGTGTTGTCCTTCATGGACGCTTTCATCGTCTCCGCGATGAGAAACGATTTGCCGAAACCGGACTCCCCGGTGACCCATACGGCTTCCAAGGAACCATGCACGGCACGTCCGTAAACATGCAGCAGCCTTTCAATTTCCGGGGCTCGTCCATACAATCCCTGAGGAATTTGGAACATATCCGTCATATCGTAAAGACCGATGGCAAAGTCTTGGAAATCGTCCGGCGAGTTGACCATCATGAGGCAATGCTCGAGATCCTGAATAATGCCGTAGGCGCTTTGGTAGCGGTCTTCGGCATTTTTGGCGAGCAGCTTCATCACGATATCGGAGAGCGGCTTAGGAATGTCCATTCGAATGCTGTCCGGAGGAATTGGCGTCACCGCGAAATGACAGTGAATGAGCTCCACGGGATCTTCCGTTTGGAAGGGAAGCCGTCCGGTGAGCATTTCGTAGAAAGTAACCCCAAGCGAATAATAGTCCGAGCGGTAATCGATGATCCGGTTCATTCGGCCTGTTTGCTCAGGGGACATGTAGAAGAGCGTTCCCTCCAGCAGCAGCGGGTCCAACATTTCTTGACGTTCTCTCGTAAAGGAGGAAATACTGAAATCCGCCAGCTTCATGATCTTTTTATCCGGATTAATAATGATGTTGCTTGGCTTGATATCTTTGTGAATCACGTATCGCTGATGAATGTCGCCGACAATTTTGACCAATTGAATGGCTGCGGTTAAAAAGGCTTGAAGCGACTGGCGAAAGACAGGAAAAAAAGCCGACAACGTATCGCCGTCGAAATCTTCCAGAACGAGCGCAATGCTGTTCTGATACTTAGGCAGCCCCAGCGGTTTCACAATGCCCGGGATGTCCAGCAATTTGCCGATCTCATACTCACGCTTCAATCGTGCCACATCCGCAGAAACCGGAAAGTCGGACCGCAGCGTTTTTATAATCACTTTCTCCATAGTCGGTTTATGGATGGCGCGGAAAAGCACGGTCCGTTCGCCTTGATAAATCTGTCTGATCAATTCATATTCCGGCAAAATTAACATAAAATCCTCCTAGTAAACCTTGCAGCCACATACCGTCTAACAAGACGAACGCACCCCGCACCCGCGGAGCGCGCTTGTCACGATTCCTGCATTACCAACCAAGCATTTTGCCATCCCAAGGCAGTCCCTTTTCAAAACGGCGCCTGTCATGGATGTGGTACCCCTTAAGCACATCGAGATGTGCCAGCTCAAAGGTATACATTTCCCATATTTTACAAGGTTTTTCCTTGGATCCGTCTTGTTTCAGGATCGCATTAACCGCACGGCGCGCCGCTTCGTTGGCCCCTTCCATCGTAGCCAAATTCGTATTCGTACGCACGTAATCAGCCGCCAGGAACAGATTCGGAATAGCGGTAAATGCTTCAGGACGATCATCCCAAGTCCCTACGCGGTTAATAAGCAGAGGTTCCATATTCGTGCAGGCTTGGTCAGGGTTCTCGAAGTGTATATCGGTATCCAGGAACCAAGAATGTAGAACTTCGTCTTCTAAAATGACAGCTCCGTCCACATTCAGGCTCTTTTTCATCTGCGCCCAAACTTCGGCTTTAATCTCTTCCGCGCTGCAGTGCGTAGCCGGCTTGCCGAATAAGATTCCCGGCGTATCCCAATCGGAAATATCAACGGAAAGGATGCCCCTTACCGTGCCGTCGCCGTACTCGCTCAAGTCAATGTCCGGCCAGAATTGCTTCTGCGAAACGGACGTGAGGGACCACGGAGCGTCCAAATAAATGACGTGCCCGTGTGTGATCTTCACATCTTTTGTCAAATAATACTGAATCCCGTTCATCCACGCCACGGAATCAACCAGCCTCACCACACCGGCAAGGCCCGGATCTGCTTCCAGCATCGCGCCCGTAATGAATTTCCCCATCACCTCGACCGGGAAGGCTGCTATGTAATAATCCGCTTCAACGTCAAACGTTTCGCCGTTCTCCGTTACCTTGGCGCTGCGAATGACGCCGTCGACACAATCGATGCTTTCTACTTTTGCAGCCAAATGGTAGTCAACGCCTTTTTCCGTTAGAAAGGCTAGCCAAGGGTTCACCCACTTGTCATTCGTAGGACCGTTCAAGAGACGGACGAAGCTCGTTCCCGGCGTCGTAATATCCAGTGTCATTTGGGTCGCTACAGGGCCTACGGTTTGCGTGTTGGCGATTTTGGACTGACAAGCTACAAGTGTTTTGGTGAAGCCTGCAAATATTTTTTGGAAAGCAGGGGACTGCTGCTCGGCTTCAATGAACGTCCACCAGTCGATCAGATTATATTCCTCGCGAATGCGCTCCTCGCAGGACGTCATCACTTGCCACAGCTTACGCCCGTATTGCTCCATATCGTCCATCGTCAAGCCCAGGTTATTGTCGAACAGATCTCGAAGAACAACAAGGAAGTTATCGAGCGTGAACTCGATCTTCGCCAGCAAGGGCAGCAAGGGAGCCGTGTAGGTAGCAATATCCAGCCGCGTCACTTCCATTAAATTATCATACACGGTTCCGTTCTCATAAGGAATTCTCTGCAACGTATCAATAACATGTCTGTAAAATCGCGGAAAAAGCCGGAAGCCGTGTTCGCCCGGAAGATCCTTTCTCCCATCGACGCCGCTGCCAACGAATGGCATCGATCTTGCTTTACCTCCCGGGATGTTTTTAAACTCATAAACGGATACTTCGTAACCTCTTGTAATTAATTCATGCGCAGCGCTCAACCCGGCGACGCCGCCACCCAAAATTGCGACTTTTTTCACCATTTTTCCTCCTCGAATTGGATCATATTGTAAAATCGTCTGTAAACTATCATAACATTTAGGCCATTTGAATCATAGACTTTTAGTTCAATAGAAACAGAAAAAGCAAAAACCAAGTGCAGATTTCATGCTAAATTAGGTCTTGCAACGATTTCTATGATTATTTGGTAAAGCCTTATTCCAAATTCGCAGAAAAAAGTGTACAGTAAAGTCAGCGAATAAAATGTTTTCCACCTCAAGCTGTTAAACTCGGTTTCACTCCTTTCTCCACCTCATCCAACCCGAACAATTGTAATATCATTCTAACAAAAAATTCGGATTTCCATGTTATTTTTACTAACAATCTACCAAAATTCCTATATCTCTTCGAATCGTATATAATATAGGCACTGCTTCATGATGCCATCAAGAGAGGGTGGAAAGTCCATGCATAACAAGATGGGTACACGTTACATACCTGGGACCCAGATCATCAGTTTACCTCAGGGTGCTCTTCATGATGGAGAAGATTTATTTCTGACTCGTAAAGTTCTTCTTTATAACATAAAGCTTGGACCAGGACAGATTGGCGCAGATTATATGCGAACTCTCCATCACAAAGCCGCATTTATTCATGACGGTTTTCAGCATATCCTTGATACTTCCGTAGAGGAAGACTCGGTAACGATTATTTTGCAAGCAAAACCAGGCTCGTTATTTTCCCGGCAAATTCATAAGAAAGCGTGGACGTTCCATCAGATTACCGCGATGATCGCCGATTTGGGCGTCTCCCTGCTTGACGCCTTGGAGGAGCGGATAACAGGATTTTCCATTGCCGCCGACAATCTATGGCTGGACGATCACAACAAGCTCACTGTCATTAATTATTGGGACAAAGGAGATCCGCAGGCACAAGGAGCCGTTGGCCTATGCCGGTTGATGCTTCAACTCTTTAGCGGCACGCAGCCGGTTACGAGCGCATTTGAAGTGATGCACACGCAGCTGGAGCGTACGCCAATCACATCCGCCTCGCCTGAGCAGAAGGATGCTTTGGTGAAGCTGGTGAAGCTCATCTGTCAAGGGCAAGCTTCCCTGTCCTCCTTCGTGTTTGGATTGCGCAGCTTGCAGCCTTCCGCTCAGACCGAAGAAGCGGCTCCTGCCGTCCTCCTGCGGCCATCCAGGTCCCAGAGGGTCCAAGAAGCCGCCGAAGCAGAGGACAGCACGGATTCGGAAGATGAAACGGAGCAAAGCCCCGCAAAGAACCGCTTGCGCAAGGCTGGAATCGGTGCGGCTGCCGTTATCGTTGCAGCTACTGCCGGCTGGGTGCTTTGGCCATCCTCGGAGAAGGAACGTCCGGCTGTCGTGACGCCGTTGCAAACCTCCACTTCGGCTCCGCCGACGGCCAGCCCCTCAACAACGCCTGTTCCAACTAAGGCCGCAGGGACTGCGAACAAGCAACTAGAGGAAATCGTGGTGCCCAATCTGGTCGGGCAAGCGTTGGCGGATGCCGAGCAGCAAGCTTTAGCTGTGGGGCTCCACTATAACTATGTGATCGAAGCGAGCAATCTTCCCAAAGGAACGGTCATTCGACAGGACCCGCAGCCAGGAACGAAAGGGTTGCAGGGCGATAATGTTACGTTCTGGGTGAGTAAAGAAGGGCAGTAAGCCACCAGTTGCACGTAACTCCCTAGGAGCTATGGTCCTAGGGACAAAATTGACTCGTACAACGGCGCTGCCGTTGTTGCACAAAGCAAAACCGTCAGGAAAACCCTGACGGTCCTTTTGCATGTGAACATGCAATAAAAAGCAAAGCTTCCCTCTCCCCGTGATAACTGCAAAAGAAAGTCCAGGTAATTTCGGGTGAACGGTGCTATTCCAGCCATTTCCAGTAAATTTACGTGCTATTATACAGGAATTGATTGAAAGTGCGTGGAGCATGCTGATCCTGATGTACTTTCTGCTCTTGAGCTGAATAAATGCCCCACTAGAATAGAAGGGGAACTATAGGGCTCTATTTCGCTAGAAACAACCCTTAGGGCAAAGGGAAGGGAATTAGGGGCCGCTATTTCACCATTCCTAACTGATCGTTAGGTACTTGAGGTGAATTAAGACCCTATAGTTCCTCTGAGGCGCCCGAAATCCAGCTTTTCGCCGAAATAAGGGAACAGCGTTCCCTCAATTAGACGGTTCTCACGAGCTACACTTTAATCTGTTCAATGGACTTTCTCATCTCATCCGTGAGCCCGCTCAGCGCATCCGCCGAATCGGCAATCTCTTGCGCGATTTTGAGCTGCTCATACGTCAATTGATGGATGTTCGACGTTCCGTCGGATGACGATTTGGCAATGTGCGCGATATCGACCACGGAGGCGGCGACTTCTTCGGAGCCTGCTGACATTTGCTCGGTCACCGAAGAGATATCTTGAATCTGCTCAGAGACGAAACGGAACTGTTCCACAATATGCCGGAAAAACTCCTCTGCCTTTTTGGATAACTCGGCGCCTGTCTGAATCTCGCTCATGCCCGCTTCCATCGCTTCTCCCATCCGCTCAGTCTCGCGATGAATATTTTGCAGCAAAGCCGCGATAAGCTTCGCCGAATCCGCAGCATGATCAGCCAGCTTGCGCACTTCTCCGGCTACGACGGCGAAGCCCGCTCCATGTTCGCCTGCTCTTGCCGCCTCAATCGATGCGTTCAAAGCCAGCAATTTCGTTTGCTCCGAAATATCGGAGATGGCGGATAATGCTACGCCAATTTCCTGCGAATGACCGCGCAGCAGCGCTGCCCGGCGAAGCGCTTCTTCCGTCGCCGTAGTAATCGTCTCGAACTGGCCGTTCATATTACGGACGATGGTTTGTCCGGATTGTGCGCTCTGCAGCGCATTGTCCGACGCATCGGAAACGGTTAAAGAAGCTTCAGATATGCGCTGAATGGCCGTTGCCATTTCCTCCATGGAGCGCGCGCTTTCGCTGGTGCTGAACTGTACGGTGTTCGCGCCGTCGGCGACCACCTGCAGCGATGCATTCACGTTTGTGTTCATCTCGAGCAATCGATGCGCCTGCACATTAAAATGCTGAGTGGTCACAACGAATTGATGGGAGGTGTGCGAAACGTTCGACACAATCGTGCGAAGCATATCGTTAATCTCGTTAGACATCTTCATCATTGCATTGTACACCGTGCCGATTTCGTCAATGGACCGAACCGGATTTGCGGCTAATTGCTGCCTTGCGCTTATGAAATCGCCTTTGGCAATGCTTTCCGCACCTGCTCCGACCCACTGAAGCGGGCGAAGCGCGCGGGACACAAACAGCATAACAAGTCCAAGCGCAGCAATCGTAAGAACAAGCATGAGCCCATAGACAGGCAGATTGCTTTTCATAACGCGTGAGGAAATTTGCTCCGTCACCCCTGCCTCGGTATCGATACCAAGGGCGGCGATGACTTTGCCCTCTGCATTTTTCACGGGCGTATAGGTCGATATGTATTTCCCATATTTGGGGTTATCAATAACCTCGGAACTGGCCGAATCTCCCTTCAATAGGACATCAATTTCAGCGTCCGAAATATCCGTTTGTTCATTAATGGGGGAGGCGACGTCTGAGCCTTTGGGCTGCCCGTCGATCATGAGGAATGGTTTGCGCTGCTCGTCAAAACGCACGACATATACATACAGCGCTCCAATTTGCGTGCGGTATTGATCCAGCTCCTGTCTGATCGTCCAGTAGAGATCGTTTTCTTTCGGATCTTTTAAAAACTGCTCGAGTTTACCGATATCCATCCCTTTCGCGTAGCTTTCCGAAAGCCGGATGCCATAGCTGGATATCGCTTCCACTCCTGCGTGCTTGGCATTTCGGAATTCCATCGTGATATAACCGGCTGACAATGCCAATATGACGATCATAACAGCGGTTACAAGACGAACCACCAAGTGTTTTCTAAACCATGCAACACTATGCAACATAAGAAATTCCCCTTTACTATTTTCTTCCTTCGATTATTTTCGACAAAATCATACCAATTCCTTCTTCTTCCATCAAACTATTTAGTTCAAAAGTCACACAACAAAAAAATGGCTGGACAGAAATACTCCTGCCCAACCATTTTTACATGTATATATTAAGATTTTAAATCCCTGTATTCATTGTTATCAGACAGCCGTTCAAGAAACGTAACGACGATCATCTTATAGTGCGAATGATCCGGTTGCAGACCGTTTTCTTCCATCAACTCAAATTCAGCAACCATCTGTACGTCATCATCAATGATAAACACCGTCGGTTCGTTGCCCTCACTGGGTTTGATCCGTTCGTCCTCCAGCTTTTTCCTCACAAATAAATTAACTTCTTCAAGCTCCGCTTTTTTGTGCGTCACACGCTCGCCCCAGCGGGATTGGGCATGACCGGTAACAACGAGGCCGGCTATTCGTTTACCAGCCAACTTTGCGGCAAAAGGCTCGTAAGTACTCCACCGATTCAGCTTCTTACCGTTCATTTCCTGTATTCCAGCGATGATTCGCTTCGATGATGTCCATCATCTTCTTCATTGAAATTTGAATTTGTTCCTTTGAGGGCAAGGAAAGCGTGCTGTAGGTTTGTTTAACAACTTCCGTTAACACCGTATCAAACATACATTCAAACTGTTCGTTATTCATTATGATTTCCCTCCTTATTTACATGATATTGGAAAATTCCCTACTTACATCATATCTCGAAGCGTCCGGAATATCAGCGCAATATTTATTTTCGTAAAAACACCTCCGATTCTCAAAAAAACGCATATTTTTTTGCGCAATAAAAAAAGATTGCAGCTAGATTTTAAAAATCTAATTGCAATCTTTTTGAGAGATTTGGTAAAATTAAGGAACGGTGTAATAATCTAAAACCAGAAATCTTCTTTTGGTTCGTTCTTCCTAGATTTGGTAAACGTTTTCAAAATTGCCTGTTTTTCTACATCTGAAACGTTTGTGATGCTTTTCAAGGCAGTCAATCTTTCACTTAAATCTAACTTTGTGAGAGAAGCAATCGTTGTTGATAAATTTGGTGACCAAGCAGCACTGATCATACCCATACCCCCTAGATAAATTAAGATTAAGTAGCCACTGTAATTATAGCAGTGATTGAGAGGAAGATATAGTGGTTGAATCATAAATTATATAAAATTCTATTATCCTTTTGCTTACTAGGTATGCAGATCTGGTTTTTGTTCGTAACGTTTCAACATACGTTTTTTGGGATTCAGCTGCAAAGAAATGAACAAATGGAATGGAGCATCAAACTATTTCAAATTGAAGAGATCCGTTCGGAGCTCGACCTGCAGGTTGGAGACAAAATTGTTGCCATTAATGGAAAAGACCCGAATGAAAATAAAATTGTACGCAAATGGGCCACGATCGAACAAGCCGATTCCGTTACGGTCTCCAGGGATGGCAAGGAGCTGACCATTAGTTTAAACGAGATCGTTCAACCGGCCTTTGATTATATTTCTTTGTTCGGAGAAATTTTATCACTTTGCATTTCATTCATGATTCTGTGGAAAATTCCGCATTCCAAATCGGCTCGGCTGCTAGCGCTCGTGTTTCTCATGATCGGCATCATTTTCATGTGCATCCCGCCTTCGGCTCGCGGCGACAGCCTCGCGAAGGTCATGATCAGTGATCTTATGATGATACTGGCGTTTGTCTTTGCACATTTTCTTACACAGTTTTTCAAAGAGAAAAGTGGAATTTCGCTCCCGGATACATACTTTAGATACGTATATGGCGTTATGCTGATTACTTTTATCGGGAGATGCATTTATTTCACTCCGATGGATACCTACCATTTTTATATCGTAGACTATCGCTGCGTTCTCCTGTTATTCTTGTGCGGTTTCGTTCTGAATGCCGGAATCCTTTGCTATGTATTTTTTAAATACCGTCGTGAGAATTCGTCCATTCAAGCCATTATCAAGCTGGTCTGGTTCGCCTTGTTCATATCGACAACACCGCTCGCTTTGCTGTCTTTTTTCCCGATACTGTTCAGGGGGGAGCCGCTCGTTTCACCGCTGTATACCGGGTACTTTGTCGTACTGTTTCCTTTATCGTTCACGTATATGATCGTGTCCAAGCAGCTGTTCGACATTCACATTCTGCTTCGCCGCATTATCTATACCACGCTCATCTCGATGGTGCCAAGTACGCTCATCGTGCTCATGATCGCCTTTATTTTCAGCAAGGAAGCCAGTATTGAGACCTTGTCGGTGAGCTTCTTATTCATTTTAACAACAATCTCTTTCTTGCTGTACGTACTTGAGTACTTTGTTACAAAGCTGGATGCCATCATGTTTCCAAAGAAGTTTTATTTGCAGCTTGCGCTAAAGAAGATAGCGAGAAATTTGCGCACCATCACAAGTTTTCGCGAACTTAAAGATATTATTCTGGTCGATATTGTGAATACGCTGAATGTATATGGCGGAGCTATCGTGTTTCAATATCCCCATTCGATGGAAACCATTGGCGAGGGCGACTTGAATTTAGAAGAGATAGAACAATATCTTCGTGAAAATCGGTTGGATGACTCGAAGTACTCCATATTTGTCATTAATCAGAACGAGGAGTATGCTTGTTATCTCGTCACCGCAAGGAAGAAAACTAACACGATGCTGAGCTTAGAGGAACGCCAATGGCTGAGTCTGATCATTTCTTATTTGGCCGTAAGCTTGGAAAATATTTATTTGATTCGCAAGCTAACGGTGAAGCTGCATGAGCTGGCCTCTCAGATCCCGAATGGGGAAGCCGCCCAAGACGTCGTTTGGCTTCGCAAATCGCTATTCGAATTGCAGGAACAAGAACGGTACCGAATTGCTACCGATCTTCATGATACGACCATGCAGGACATTTTATTGGTTCGCAGGAGGCTGCTTTCGTTTATCGAGAATAACGAGGATCAGAAGCAGGTCGTCCAGGCTATCAAGCATCTCGATTTAGTCAATGAGAGCTTGCGCCAAAGCTGCTTTGAATTAAATCCGCATCTGCTTCAAAACATCGGACTCATTCAAACCATTCAAGCGACGCTGGATCTCGATATTGGGTTAAATGAATATGAAACCCATTTCTATGTCGAAGGGTCCATGATCATAGAAAGCCTGGATATGGACATCAAAAAACACATTTTCCGTATCTTTCAAGAGCTTATGCATAACGCCAAGAAGCATTCCAACGCGTCTAAAGTCATGATTAAACTGACTGTCATCGATAACTACATGTGTTTATTCTACAAGGATAATGGCGTAGGCTTAGATCCTCAAGCGCTTGCCAAAGATAAAAGACTTCGCACAATCGCGAATTCAGGCTTCGGTTTAGAACAGATGAAAAGCCGTGTCTTGCATTTGAATGGACATCTGGAGCTGCTTTCAGATAAAGGAAGCGGCGTTGAACTTACCATTCGAATTCCCATACCTACTCAGGAAGGAAGTACTTCATGAATAAGCAATCAAAGATATTAATCGTAGATGATCACCCTTTAATGGCTGAGGCGACTTCAAGTACTTTAAAACAGATTGACGGCGTACACATTGTTGGTATTGCGGCTACGGCCAAACAATGTCTCGAACTGATGGACCTGCATGTGCCCGATATCGTATTTCTTGATTTTAATTTGCCGGATCAATACGGTGACGAAGTTGCCAAAATTATTAAAGGGAAATACCCTGCAACCCATCTTGTCATCTTTTCCGGCATCGAATTATCGCACCTTTACAATCATTTGATCGGACTTGAGGTTAGCGCGGTAATCTCTAAGGAATCCAGCGGTACGCTTATTAAAAGTTTAGTAACTCTCTTGTTGGAGAACTTCACGGTGGTGCCTGTTCCTGTGTTTCAAAAAATGAGAGTGTCCAGCGGGAATTTGCATCAGACGGATTTATTGGACGACGATGAAGTGAATATGATGACGATGATTGTTCAAGGATTAACGAATGAGCAAATGGCCGATGAAGTGCATATGAGCAAACGAACCGTCGATAACTACGTTCGCAAAATTTATGAGAAATTGGGCGTTAAATCCCGGGCGCAGGCGGTAGATAAATTTAATCAGTTCAAGCACATTTTTGATGTGAACCGCAGGTAGTCATGGCATACAAAGAGGCCTGTCGTGAAAGTAGCATACTCTACTTATGGACAGGCCTTTCGTATTTTGTTCTACTGATTCAATTTTACGATGGCTCTTATTGCAGCTTCAATCTCACGCTCTACGGCACCTGAAACGACATCCGTATGCGGATCGTATACTTCCCTCAGATCAGCATCGGCATAGCCGTCCAAAGCGACTATTGCACCCGCACGCACACCGCGAAGCGAAGCAATGACGTATAACGCAGAGATTTCCATCTCGACAGCGAGCGCTCCTGCCCGCTTGTACTTCTGATGGGGGAATTCTTCAACCCCTTGGAAGAAAGCATCCAACGTCACGGTTATCCCTTTTTTCACCAGACCTTCGCTCTCGCTTGCAGCTTCAAACAACGCACGAACGACATCCGAATCCGCTACAGCGGGGAATCCTAACGGAACCAACTGACGGGTCAAGCCCTCTTCGCGAACCGCAGCCGTGCTCACAACCAGACTGCCGGGCGGCACATCAGCGGAGTAGGAGCCTGCCGTACCGACACGGATCAATGTCTTGACCCCGCCTTTAATCAACTCTTCGAAACAAACCGCTGCTCCCGGCGATCCGACGCCATGACTGACAACGGTGATAGCTACTCCATGCGATTCTCCGACAAAAGTCCGGTATTCCCGGCTAAAAGCCAGCTCACGTACGTTGTCCAGCTTGCTTGCAATAGCTTCCGCTCGGAACGGATCCCCGCATACGATGGCGGAAGGGCTCAAATCTTCCGAATTTACTTGTAAAATAGATAACTTCATATTAATCAAACTCCTTTCTGACCCACTCATCCTCAGGAATTGGAATGGCTTCTCCAGAGAAACGCTGTTCCTCAAAAGGATCCGCCACATTATGGAAACCATTGCGTTCCCAGAATCCTTCGCGGTCTTCCTTCATAAATTCGATACCCCGAATCCATTTGGCGCTTTTCCAGAAATATAAATGCGGGACAAGGAGACGAAGCGGCCAGCCGTGCTTAGGGGTAAGCGGTTTGCCGTCATAGCTCATGGCCAGCAAAATGTCATCTCCCATTAGATCTTCCAATGGAACGTTCGTTTCATAATCATTGTCTGCATGCAGCATGACATAGCTGCCTTCCGGTTTAATATCGGCGAGACGCAAGAAATCTCGAAACCGAATCCCTTCCCAGACGGTATCCAACTTTGACCAACGCGTTACACAATGAATATCGCAAACGATTTGCGTACGCGGCAGCGCCAGCAATTCCTCGTAGCTAAACGTTTTCTCCTCGGCAACTTCCCCGAACACGCGCAGCGACCACTCGCCCATATCGTACTTCGGCACTTCCCCTTCGTGCAAAATCGGGAAACGGTCCGTTACCGCCTGACCAGGTGGAACCCGGCCCGCAAGCTCCTGCGGAACTTCGACTGCTGGAATTTGCATACGCTTGATGCGTTCTGCTTTGCTGTCTTTATGCATGCTGTCATCCTCCTTAACGGGAACTGCCATTCGCCTTCTGCGCATCGGCCAAATAATTGCTTTTCCGGAAGAAAAGCATCGCCAGCAGCGTGACTACGTAAGGCAGCATTTGTGTGAAATGTGTAGGCAGCGAGAAGCCCTGCAAGCGGATGCTGAAAGCATCCATTAAACCGAAAAGCAAGCTCGAAGCCATTACACCGATCGGATTGGCTTGACCCAGCATCGTGGCCACAAGGGCAATGAAGCCTCTTCCAGCCGTCATTCCTTCTGTGAACATCGTTACCTGCCCCAGTGAAAGCTGTGCGCCTGCCAGCCCGCAAAGCAGTCCGCAGATAAGTACAGCCAAATACTGCATCCGATTTACTTTAATGCCTAAACTTTTGCTGGCCACCGGGTTTTCGCCGACAGCAATGAGCCTGAAGCCAAGGACAGATTTGAATAGAAAATACTGCAGAACAAATACAAGAATAAAAGCTAAATAAACAAGCGGGGAATGGCCCGAAATAATTTCGCCAATCACAGGAATATCCTTAATGACCGGGATGTTCCATTTGGGCAATCCGATCATATTTTTATCATAGAAAGCGCCTTTGACATGGAAAATAGCCCGCAAGCAAAACGCAGTCAAGCCTAAGGCCAGAAAATTAAAGGAAATGCCGACCACAATGACGTTCGCTTGCAAATGAATGCTGATATAAGCAAATATCAGTGAAAACAGCATCGTTATCGCCACAGCGATAAGGACGGCCAATACAACG
Organism: Paenibacillus sp. FW126-R14; assembly: GCF_058789495.1. NCBI lineage: Bacteria > Bacillati > Bacillota > Bacilli > Caryophanales > Paenibacillaceae > Paenibacillus > Paenibacillus sp. FW126-R14. The sequence continues at coordinate 23,571 of NZ_JBYTBS010000002.1, forward strand.
TTGCCCGTGTAAAAATTGCCGACAATCGCTGAGAATGCACCGACTAGCACGAAGCCTTCCAAACCCACATTAAACAAGCCGACTCTGGAGCAGATGGCGCCGCCCAATGCCGCAAGCAAGATCGGGGCCACCATACGAATCATCGAATTGAATAAAGACACATCAAGAAGATGCTGCATCGCCTTTGCCTCCTTTCCGTCGTTTCCATAACGTATAACTGAACTTCGCTGTAACGAATAAGATGAGCAAGGACTGAATGACACTGGAAATTTCCAATGGAATGTTCGTATTTCGCTCAACGCCCATACCGCCGGTTTGCAAACCCGCCAGCAGCACAGCCGCAACAGCCGTCCCTAAAGGATGGGCGCCGGACAGCAGCGTCGCCATAATCCCCGACCAGGCATAGCCTGGATTCGTTATCATGCCATCGGTATACCTGTACTGCATGCCCAGAACTTCGACAGCTCCGGCAAGCCCGGCAAATCCGCCACTGGCGAACATGCTGGCCAGCATCACCTTCCCGCGGTTCACGCCTCCGTAACCGGCAAACAGCGGATTGTACCCGAGCATACGAATTTCATAACCGGCCGTCGTATATTTGATAAACAAATAAAGGAACACGGCCAGCGCGATTGCAATAATGAAACCGCCGTGGATGCTCATCCCTTGAAACAATTTGGGCAGCCAGATCCCTTTGTCGATCATCATCGTTTGGGCCAGTGCGGCAGAGCCCGTTTTATCCTTAAACGGATAGGCGACCATATAGCCGGCAAATAGCGCAGCTATGTAATTCAGCAGCAGCGTTGTAATGATCAAGTTCATTCTGAACCTGGCATCCAGCCACCCTGCAAAAGCCGACCAAATGCCGCCGGCCGCAATGCCGCCAACAATGGCAGCAAACAATTTAAACAGCGGAGGCCCGGGCAAATAAAGAGCGATCATGGCGCTGGACAGCGCGCCCAAGATCATTTGTCCTTCCGAGCCCATATTGAAGAATCCGGCACGGAAAGCGACAGATACGCCTAAACCTACCAAAATAAGCGGAGTCGCACGAGTCAGCGTATTCGTAATGAAATAGAAATTGCCAAAAGCGCCTTTCCACATCTGTGCGTACGTATCGATAATGGAGCCGCCGATCAATGATATGGCGATCGCGCCGCCCAACAAGCCGATGACAACGGCAAGGAGCGGCTGAACCAATGCGCTTAGTGGGAAACGTTTTTTAAGCATGAGCAGCCCCTCCCGCCATCCATAAACTAATCTGCTCTTCGGTTGCGTTCTCGGCAGAAATCTCTCCGGCTATTCGTCCTTCATACATCACAAGAATCCGATCCGAGAGCTTAAGAATTTCTGTTAATTCAGAGGAAACCAATAAAATAGCTCCCTGCTCCTCCCGCTTCCGAAGCAATTCTTCGTGAATGAGCTCCATGGCCCCGATATCGACGCCGCGCGTGGGCTCCGCCGCAATGAGAAAAGGCTGTTTCTGGGCAATTTCTCTAGCTACGATCAGCTTTTGCAAATTACCGCCGGAGAGATATTTGACCTTCGTTTCCTGCGAGCCTGCTTTAATTTGAAACTGCTGGATGAAGCCGTTCACCATCTGACGCAGCTCCTTCCCTTGCAGGAAGCCTTTGCGGCTTCGGGTCCGGTGATGGCCCATCGTTCCGTTATCCAGCACAGTTCCCTCCTTCGCCGCCCCCCATTGGTAGCGGTCTTCAGGGACGTGCGAGAGTCCGATGTTTCTGATTTCCCGAACGGAACGCCCTTGGATGCTTTGGTCGAGCAGTCGAATTTCTCCGCGGTCAATGTCTTGCAAGCCTGAAATGGCTTGAATGAGCTCGGATTGACCGTTGCCCGAAATGCCGGCGATGCCAACGATCTCGCCCGCCCTAACCTGCAAACTGACCTGGTCCAGTATGGGCTTCCCTTTGTTTCCGAGGATCGAAACATCTTTCACCTGCAGGACGGTTTCTCCTAATACGGCTTTGCTTCTGTTTGTCGGCAGCAGCTCCCTGCCCACCATCAGCTTCGATAATTGTTCGACGTTCGTATCTTCCGCATTCAACTGTCCGGTTACTTTCCCGTCACGCAGAACCGTCACCCGGTCGGCAATTTCCATCACCTCGTGAAGCTTGTGCGTAATGATGATAAAGCTTTTGCCCTGCTTGGCCAAGCTGCGCATAATGACCAGGAGCTCTTGCGCTTCAAGCGGAGTCAGCACCCCTGTGGGCTCGTCCAAAATAATAATGTCTGCTCCCTGATACAATACTTTCAAAATTTCAACGCGCTGCTGCATGCCAAGCGGACAATCGGCCACTTTCTTGGAAGGATCAATCGGCAAACGATATTTGGCACACAATGCCTCCACTTGCAGGGCAGCCTTTTTCCGATCGAATTTCACCCCAGATTTGGGCTCGTTGCCGATCACGATGTTCTCAGCCACCGTAAAAGAGGGAAACAGCATGAAGTGTTGATGCACCATCCCGATTCGATGACGAATCGCATCCGTAGGATTGGTGAAAACGACCTCTTGGCCGTCCAAAAGAATACGCCCTGCCGTAGGCTGCTCCATGCCGTACAAGATGCGCATCAGAGTCGTTTTACCGGCTCCGTTTTCACCGACTAATGCATGAATTTCACCTTGACGCAGCGAGAAATCGACGTTGGAGTTCGCTGTTAAATTGCCATATGTTTTCGTTATTTGACGCATTTGAAGCAGCATAACGGTTTATCGCTCCTCTTCTAGACATGAGGAAACTGCTTACGTCTCCGTAAACAGTTTCCAAGGTGGATATAAAATGAATTATTTGACCGGGTTCTCTACTTTCACTTTGCCGGAAACGATATCGTCGCGAATGGCCTTCACTTTGGTAATGACATCTTGGCCGATAAAAGGACTAAGCGCAGACTTGCTGTCTTTGGTTACAAAGGTAAGACCAACGCCATCTTCTTTCAAACCGTAATCGACAGAACCAAATTTAAACGTGCCTTCTACGAAATCTTTCACCGTTTGGTACGCAACGGCATCTGTGCCTTTTAATTGCGAAAGTACAATGTGCTCCGGATCTGTTACCGTACGGTCAATATCTTGACCGGATGTATAGAAGCCTTTTTCTTTCGCGGCTTCGAACACGCCCAGATCGCTTACAGCGGAAGCCGCAGCAATGAAATCCGCCCCTTGCGCAAATTGCGTTAACGCCAATTCTTTCGCTTTGGCCGGGTCCGTGAAGCTGCCTACGTAGTTAACGATGAATTTGGCATTCGGGTTCGTAGCTTTCAAACCTTCTTGGAAACCGACCGTATACTTCTTAATGAGCGGGATATCGAGAGCTGCAACCATACCAACCACGTTCTTCTTCGTCGCAAGACCTGCGGCTGCGCCCAGCAAGTAGGAAGCTTCATGCTCGCGGAAAACAACGCTGCGAACGTTCGGAAGATCGACGACCGTATCAATAATGGCGAAAGATTTCTTCGGATTTTCAGCGGCTACTTTCTTCAGCGCATCTTCGGACTCGAACGAGCTTGTAATGATTAGATCGTAATTATCGGCAACGGCTGCGCGCAGATTTTGCTCAATTGCGCTTGCATCTGTGGATTCTACCGTTTTGACCGTGATGCCAAACTCTTTTCCTGCTTTTTTGACACCTTCATCCTCTTGAGCGAAAAATGGATTCAAACCGATTTTCTCCGGCGTGATCAGGATGACTTTCTTATCGGACTTAGCTGCAGCTGCTTTCGTTGCTTCTGCATTTGGAGCTGCTGTGTCTGTCTTTGCAGTTGCGCAGCCTGTTAAGAGCACAGTAACGGCAAACATGGAAATTAACGCTTTTTTCATATGTGTTTCTCTCCCCTGTTAAATATGTATTTTTATTAAACGCCTCTCCTATATATCCTACTAAAGAACTCGGATTTAGTCAAAATATTTTTTCGTTCGACAAAATTCTCCATTTTAGTTCGAAATATACGGAATCATGTCGATCATTATACTATAATGTCAAATGACATGCTATAAAAAAAAGCCGGCCTCCCCAAACGGAGACCAGCTTTCGTTGTTTACATAACGCTATACCTCATGATGCTGATGGTCGGCAACGATGTTGGCTGCTTCCATCAATTCACGCATGACATCGGATTGCAGCTGCGAATTAATGTACAAGCCTTTTACAAATAAAGCGCCCTTCTCACTTGACGTGTATCTCGGCGGAATTTTGTTTAAGACCAGCGCAAGCATATCATCTTTACATTTACCGCAGTCACATTTCAATTCGTAGCTTTTCTGAAACTCTTCAAACATATTGTTAACGATCGTTTCCATGGCATTAAAGACTGGCATCGGAGTTAGCTCCTTCTCTATTTTAACTATAAATCTATTATAACGTATAAACGCATAATCAAAAAGTGCTCAAAGTCTAGTGAACAGCCCCCAAATTGTCATATAATAGGTACCTGATCCTAGATTCTGGCCAATTCGGACTCAAAAGCCGGTTATGCTCCGAATTCTGTACAGTTCTCCATTAAATCAAACACAGAGGGTACATCATGCTGCAAAAAACACATAGTATTGCCGGATTCATTACGGCAGAACTCGTACTTGCTTATCAAGAGGTAAGCTTTTTTTCGTGGGACACCGCGGGCGCGCTCCTGCTGGGCTGTCTGGCAGGCACTTTAGCGGATGTCGACAAACCGGGATCTACAATGGCTAAGGTTTTGTTCCCGTTATCTGCGCTGCTTCGCATACTGAAGGTACGCCATCGGACGCTCACTCATTCGCTCGTCTTCCTTCTGCTTCTGATGATGATCTCACTGCCGATGACACCCTTGTACTTCTGGGTTTTCATCCTGGCTTATGCATCACATCCCCTGATTGATTTACTCAACGAGCGGGGCATTCAATTGTTGTGGCCGCTCCCGATGAAAATACGCCTGCTGCCAAAATTCATCGCCATCGATACAGGTTCCGCAGGCGAAACCGGATTCCGCTGGCTGCTTTTGGGAGTCAGCTTAGCAATTCCTTTTATGCTTTATGTGTATCCGGCCCTCCGCTAAAAAAAGAACCCCTCCTTCTCTGTTTCAACAGAAAGGAAGGGGCGCTCCGGTTACTGCATGGGAACCGAGATTTGAAAACAGATCCAGCCATCTTCCACAGACACTTCGATCGTCCCTTTATAGTGTTCGATCCGTTCTTTGACAACGGATAAACCTAATCCTTGATGCTCGCCGTCCACTTTAGTGCTGTACCCGATGGTGAACATTTGGCTGTAATCCTCAGCTTTAAAATCCGGCTGAACCGGATTCGATACGGAGAAGGTTACTTGATTCGACTCCGACCATCCGTTCACGATGACCTCACGTTCGCCCGGCGGGAATTTGTTGACCTCGTCAAAAGCATTATCGATCAAATTTCCGATGATTTTCACGATATCAACCGATTTCACACCTAAGGACAGACCATCCAAGCCTGTAAATTCATAATGGAAGTCAATTTTGGTTCGCATCGCAAGCGCAAACTTCGCTTGAATCAATGCCGCGATCGCCGGATGGCCGATTCGGATAATATCGTTTACTTCATTGATTTCTTCGAGCAATTCTTTCATATATTTCATTTGGTCTGCTTTTTTGCCGTTCGCCAGCAGCGCGTACATCGTTTGCACATGATTCAGGAAATCATGCCGCTGGCTGCGTATCGTGGCAAACATCAAGTCCACATTTTGAATGTATAACTCTTGGGTGTTTTGAACGGCGGTTTCACGGCTTTTCGTCATAAAGCGGAATACAAAATAAATAAATACGCAGCTAAAAAGCGTGAACAAAACAACGATCAGCAGAAGCTGAACAAGCTGCTTGTTTAAAGTTTGTTGAATCGATTGATAGTCCGATGTGATGGAAATGACATAGGGAACTTCCCTTTGCACTTCGGTCACTTTATTTTTGACTGGAACGTAGACGAATGTTTTCAGGATAGGCTTGCCCTTCCAGTTTTCGACAACGCTAACCGGCTTGCCGGTTGATATAGCTTCCTTGTAATGCACCAAATCTTTATCGCTCGGAATGTTGTATGTACCGAACAGCAGCGGCCGGTCATAGACCGAAATAAACGTCGAGCCGTCGCTGCCTTTGTACTCAATTGGCTTCGTTCCGAACGTAATTCCGTGCAAGCCAGAGATTTCCAAAATATCCGGATTGGCTGCAAGCGTTTTCTTCACGACTGTATCCGCACCGACGATTTCTTTGAATCTCTGAATTTTGGCGGCGTTCACAAAGACAGAAATAATATAATTGGTCGAACCATTATAATAATACCCGAATTTACTGACATTGCTTGACCCTGAAGCCGGAACCTCGTAGATGCCTGTCCAGAAATTTTGCAGCTTTTGCCCTTCTGGTATGGTGACCTCATGATTCGTCATCAGTTGATCGAATGCCGTAAACCAGTAGCCGAAAGGGATCGTGCTCGTAATTTGAAGTTCTTTGGGTTCTGACGACTTGCCTACCATAATATCGTTCCCTTTGCCGCTGCGCTTCATCAACGAGAAACCATCGACGCCTGCTTGCTTGGCAAGCTGTACCAGCTGTTCGTTGGATACCTTATCGATATCCGGGTCCAGCTTACTCTCGGCAAAAAGTGCGACTGAGCGCAAATTTTCACCGACTAAATCTTCTACGAAGAAGGAGCCTTCCTCTGACAGTTCAATTGAAGTACGAATTTGATTCGCCGTAGATTCCATTCTCGCCGATAAGGCTTGCGTTAACAATGATTTCGTATACCAATAATAAGAGGTATTGTTCGTCACCAGCAGCAGGATGACAATAATAAAGGTGATGTAGATGACTTTGCTGTTTATTCTCATGAAGATGTTCACACTTTCTATGTGGTGTAAAGTCAATATTACAAAGTTGAGATTACGCACAACTTGGTTTGGACACAAAACGAAAACTTATTGCCTCTTTCAGTAGTATAGTAGGATAGGAAAGCATTGTCTATTAATTAATGCACAGCACGGCTGCATAAGAAAATGCAGTCCGTTTCCTCACAGGAATCGGGCTGCATGTTTATTTTACGGAACGGTCACTTCTATGCTTTTTTTCATCAGGATTCTTTCGCCGATTCGTACGGTAACGTTCACTTGATGGGTTCCGGCAGCGAACGGACGGGAGGCTTTCAAGCTAAACAGCAACACCGGTGCGCTAAGATCCGGCTGATTGACGATTGCTTTATTCTCGGATATACCGCCACGGTCACCGTTCTCTTCTATCGTCATTTGCAGCGGCATTTGCCCGGCTTCATAATCTTCCCTGCTGGTCCAGTCCTCCGCGAAGGCCTGCAGCTCCAGACGCCCGTAGTTCACTTGCATCGGGACTTCATTCCACGTGACGTTATAGTACTTCTCGAATAACGTATACTCATTTCCTGCATATACCTGCATAAGTCCGAAAAGAGCCATTACATCTTTTACATTCAAATAAAACAGATCGCCCTTATATTGCACAGGTTCCGATAGCTGAATGCCCTCACCTTTGCCGCCCTGCCAATGCACCTGTGCATGGCTTTGACCCGCTTGCAGCTCAATGGAATAATCCCCCTTGGTCAGCGTAACCGTATCCTTCTCCCGCACATAACTGACTTCATATTGCAGCTTTTGAGCCAATTGGGCTGCGTCCAGATACGACTTGCCCTTTTCCGTGTATCCGATTCGTTCACCTGTGTACAGCTGTAATCCGTCTTTGGCAGCCGGTGCGATGCCGATACCATTCGTTCCCGCCTTTGCAATGTAAGCGACTGTCGGCGCATCTTGATCATCTACTCTATCCAACGTGTTGCTCCAGTAAGAGATCCACCCGGACCGGTTATCGACGTTCACCCTCAACCACACAACCCCGCTGTTTGGCTGATTCCAAACCTCCGTTACTTCTACTGTCTGATTGCGCAGCAGCAGCGTTGTGCCGTTAAACGGCACTTCCGGATAATGCTTCAGCTCCTTCGAATCCTTGATGGCTACCTTCCAATGGACAGGAACCGCGGACTCCGGGTCTCCGACCAGCTTGTTGATCCATCCCGTTCCTTTCGATGTACGCACATGGTACCACGTGCTGTAGTGCCAAATTTCATAAGGGCCTCTCCCCGACCATAAAGGCTCTGTAATTTTCTCAAACACCGTGACGGTTTCATCTTTAAGCACGGCACTTTCCTTCGCCAATCCCCTGAACACAGTAGGGAAAAGCGGCGTTTCGCGCACAATCTTCAACGTCTCATCCGCCGGAAGAATAGCAACCCCTTTGTCACGTGTCCAACTGGTCCCTTGATCCGTTTGCACTTCGAAGGCACGATCATAAATCGTGGTAAACTCAGCCACAATGGGGAAATCGCCGTCCTTCGCGTCTGACCAGTCTTGCTGCTGCCCCACTCCCATGGCCGCTCCAAGCCCGCTTTTTGATGGCAAATTATAATAATGCGCTTTGCGCTGAACCTTTTGAACCGTTCCGATTTGATTCACCGGAATATGCGCCCAAAGATCGCCCAGCCAAGTCGTATGTACTTGAATCCATGCTTTGCTGCCGGGATCGTTGGTATAGAACCATTGTTTTTGGGCGTTCTTTACTTCAACTTCCTGAGGCGATAAAGCGGCAACTGCCCCGCCTTTGGTGCTCTGGCTGCGATACAGAGGCGTCTCCTCTAAAAGCATGATGCGTTCCGGCGGCGCGATATCGATCTCCCAAGGCTTCGGCCTGATCCACCTTGGCCCGAACATCGTTTCGATCTTCCAAGTCGATTCGCCGGTCGACCAATTGCTTTGCGCTTCCAGCACATGCACCTCTTGAGGTGCAAACGTGCCTTCCGGCTGCGCATTGTACGTATCCGCCTCCGCATAATAAGGCGTATCCGCCAGCAGCTCGATCACCGCAGGAAAGCGCAGCCCTTCGGGGGCATAAGAGCCTCCGTACATCGTTTCCGCACCCGCCTGCGGCACGAAGCCGCCAAAGCCCAATGCTGCGGCAAACATCGTGAAGGTGAACAGCTTTATTTTCATCATACTGAACGAATCACATCCCGCATCCATATTAAGGAAAAACCTTCCATTATGTAGACGCGAAAGCTGCTCCGAAAGTTGCTTGGAGAGGATACTTTACTTGCCCCCGCTACTTTAGTACTATAACAAGTATCGAATACATGAGGAGCTGTAAAAATGTCCAGTGATGAAATCATTCTAACTCCCGAAGGATTACGCAGTTTAGAACTAGAGCTTGAAGAATTGAAAACCGTTAAACGCAAGGAATTGGCAAGCCGCATTAAGACAGCCATTAGTTACGGCGACCTGAAAGAAAACAGCGAATATCATTCCGCCAAAGAAGAGCAAGGTTTCATGGAAACGAGAGTTTTGACGATCGAGAGAATGCTGAAGAAAGCGCGTGTGGTCACGAACCTGGATACATCCAAAGTCCAAGTAGGTTCCATCGTCGTGCTGAACGATGTTGAATTTGCTGAGAAAATTGAGTACAAGGTTGTCGGTAGTTCCGAAGCGAATGTCAATGAAAATAAAATTTCCTATGAGAGCCCGCTAGGCGCCTCCCTCATGGGCAAATCGGTTGGCGATACGATTAGCGTTAATGCTCCTATGGGCGTCATCACGTATGAGCTGCTTGAAATTCGTGTATAGTCCCTGCTCATAAGGGAACCATGCGCAGCAATAGCAAAAGGGCCGTCCCTTCAGTAGATATTTCTACTTGAGGACAGCCCTTTTTTATACCCCAACGACCCCAAAAAGCTCCAGTGCCTTTGCCATCTTGGCCAAATAAGCCGGATCGTTGTTGGAGCACAGCCATTTGAGATCGGAACGCCCTTGGCCGGACAGCAGGTTCCGGTCGCTCAACAGCTGCGTCAACCGGTTCACCGTCCCGGCGCTCCCGTCCACGATTTGGATGTGTGCAGGCAGTACTTCCCTTAAAGCGCTTCTGAAAAAGGGATAGTGCGTGCATCCAAGCACAACTGTGCCGTACAAGCTTAGATCGAATGGCTCCAGCATGGCATGAAAATAATCGATAACTTGCCGGCTGTTCACATTCAACTGCTCGCAGAACTCTACTAATTCCGGCATCGGCAGCGAATCCACCATGCCCATATCATCGATACGAGAAACGAGATCCCGGTATTTGGATTGTTTGAGAGTTAACGGCGTAGCAAACACCAGCACTCTTTTGCCTGATGAACGGTTCATTGCAAGCGCCGGCTTCACCGCTGGCTCCATGCCGATGATCGGCATTTCGTACATGCCCCGCAGCTCAGTTATCGCTATGCTCGTGGCCGTATTGCAAGCAATAACAAGCGCGCTAACTTCTTCCTTACTGATGGTTTCTACCGCTTTTTTCACAAAACCAAGAACCTCGTCCTTCGGTTTCGTCCCGTATGGAACATGAAGCGTATCCGCGAAATAAAGAAAATCCTCCTGAGGCAACTGCTTCATGGCTTCGTGCAAGACGGAAATTCCGCCTAACCCTGAATCAAAAAAAGCTATTCTCATATATATTCACCCTGATCTTATTCTATCGGTGCTAGAGCAATCCTGCTGTGATAAGTCCATTGCGCACGCCGTCTTCATCCACATGGGTAGTGACATGATCCGCATAAGGAAGCAAATCCTTGTGGGAGTTGCCCATCGCGATACCCATTCCTACATAGGAAAGCATTTCCATATCATTCAAACCATCGCCGAATGCTACCGCATCTTCCGGTTTCAAGCCTACAAGCTCCAGCAGCGCGGCAATTCCTTGAGCTTTCGATCCGCCGGCCGGCAAAACATCGATCGCATGCTGGTGCCAGCGAATGAGCTTAAACTCGGATTGGAGCTCTTCGTACAAATGCTCATCCGTGTCTTCGCAATGAAGAAATATTTGATAAATATCGTTCGTTTTCCAAAATTCCGGATCATAGCCTGGCAAATCCACCTTCAATGACGAAACCGACCCTGTCACAAAAGGATGGTCTTCGGTGTCCGTGAAAAACTGATGCTCCCCTTCGAATACGAGGGAATGCTTGTACTTCGCGGCTAACTTAACCAATGCTTCGATGCTGCTTTTGGCGATGACGCGTCTGTAGAGCGGCTCCCCCCGGTAAACGGCATATCCTCCGTTCATGCAGACATAGGAATCGATCCCAAGCAGTTCAGCCAAGGGCTTAATGAAGTAAGGGGCTCGTCCCGTAGCAATGACGGGTTCGATACCTTGCTGTTTTAATTGATGAATGGCTGTTACCGTGGAAGCAGGAACCTGCTTCTCCTCATTGACAAGCGTACCGTCGATATCAAAAAATACAATTTTATACACAGTTGGTTCTCCTTTGTACTCGGAGGCAGCTGTCGCTGCCAGCCTACTCTCTTTCTCTCATTAAACACCAAAAAGAGAGAAAAAACAAAGAAAAAGAGAATCCCCCGGGCTTCTCTCCTTATGGCCTATACAATTTCATCAATCACACCGTACGTTAACGCTTCGTCAGGACTCATGTACCAATTGCGCTGATGCTCTTGAACCCGTAGAATCTCTTCGAGGGTCAGCTTCGTTTTCGATAAGAGGTATTCGTCATAAATGTTTTGCAGCCTCTGCGTTTCATCCACCCGGTTCTTCAAATATTCCAAATGCCCGTCAATGTGCGTGGAAACGGCGTGGTACATAAATGTGCTCAGCCTGCCTGCATATCTTTTGTGACCACTTACAGCGATCAGCAGGCTCATGCTGGCAGCTAGTCCATACACGTAGGTATGCACCGGCGTCTTACTGTTTTCAATCACATTAATCAGACCCAGGCCATCATAGACGCTCCCTCCGTTGCTATTGATAATAACGTCGATGGGCACGCGTTTAAAATCTTTTTCTTTCTTATCTTTGTCATCGTCAAATTGATTGATTTTCATAATTTGCTCCACAATGGTTTTCACAGAGCTTTTATTTATGCCATCGAATAGATATAAGGTTCTTTCATTCATAGAAATGCCTCCTGTCCTATGGCCAATTGATACAGTAGTCTATTCCCGACAGAAGGACTTTGTAACTCTTTTGCTTGTTTTTCCGTTTTTTTGGGCAACTGCACACAGAAGGCTGTCCCGCAAGCCATAGAAATGACTGGGGACAGCCTCTGATGATGTCACAACTATGGACTTTCTTCCATTGCAGCTTGATAACGCTCGAGAGAGATCAAGCGATCGTCCGTTAGCCGGATCCCTTCCGCTTGCAAAAGAAAGCTTTGCAGCTCCGCGCCCTCGTCATCTGCGATTGCAATTTCCCCTTTCGCATTGACGACACGGTGCCAGGGAAGCTTATGCTTTTTGCTCATGGCATGCAAAATCCGCACCACCTGCCGCGCGCTCCTCGGGCTTCCCGCAAGCTTTGCAACCTGACCGTAGGTCATTACTTTACCTTCAGGGATGGCCCGGATAATCTCGATAACCCGCTCGGTGTACGGTGTCATTCTACGACAGCAAACTTGATGCACACCGGTTTAGACAGCATCAGCACGCTGCCTGTAGGCACAAGTTTCCCTGTTTCAGCGTTTCTTGCGAACGATACAACGTTATCGGAATCTTTGTTTGCCACCAAGAGGTGAGATCCGTCCGGCGAAATCGCAAAATTACGCGGATGCTTCCCGAGCGTAGGCGCATACTCGACAGGGGCCAGTTTACCTGTCCCGGCATCGATAGCATAGACGACAATGCTGTCATGACCGCGGTTGGAGCCGTAGAGGAACTTGCCGTCAGGCGATACGTGAATATCCGCGCAGGCGTTTTCGCCTTCGTATGCATCAGGCAGCGTAGAGATCGTTTGAATCTCAGCCAGCGCTCCCTGCTCCTCATCGTAGCTGAATGCCGTTACCGTGGAGCCTAGTTCATTGATCACATAACCATACTTATAGGACGGGTGGAAAGCAAAATGCCGCGGGCCCGACCCTGGGGCAACCGACACCTCGCCATGAGGATGCAGCTTTTGGGCAGCAAGATCAAGCTTGTACAGCTTAATTTTATCCAACCCTAAATCACAAGCGCCGACATACGTATTCGTACGATCCAAGAAAACGGAATGAGCCCGCGGTCTATCCTGTACCTCCAAAACGCTCGCTCCTGTATGCTGCTGGATGTCAGCGCTTTGACCGATACGGCCGTCCGCTAATACAGGAGACAGCCCTACCATGCCGCCGTGATAACTAGAAACCATAATCACTTGATTCGTGAGATCGAGCTGAATATGGCAAGTTGTCATTGGAAGGGTGATCTCACTGTTCATAAGGGCTAATTCCCCCGACGTCTTGTCGATATGATAAGAGACAGCCGCACCGCAGCGTTGACCGTCTGCGCCAATCCCTTCCGATAGGGCAAACAGCCTCCAATTTTCCTGATCGACGGAAAGAAACGTTGGATTTTGCAAGCCACTTACCTCGTGAATGACTTCCAGACTTCCATTGCTTTCTCCATATTGACAGGTGTACACGCCAGGATTGCCAGAATCCGCATAGGAACCTATGAATGCTAGTGTTTTTTGGTGCTTAGGCAAAATAATCATCCCCTATTTTTCAATTTCCTACGTGCATTATCTCAAATCCGATTCTCAGGAGCAACCTATGATGCGTTCAGTATACAACCGGCGGCTGCGGGACAGTCCCGATTCCATAGAAAAACAGATGCACCATCTCCTCGATCAGCTCGTCCATATTCCCATGCTGCTGAGCATGATCGAGCATCGTGTCCGCTTGATTGGTCAGCATTTGCATATACATAATGATCGTGGACGTAGACAGCATCTCGGTAATCTCCCCGTTTCTCTTGCCGTCTTCAATAAGCCGGATCACGAGCGGAATGCCTTTCGCCATATATTCTTCTCTAACGAAACGGGCAAGCTCCGGATCCGTTTGCCAAATCTGCTTGATCATCTTCAGCCCGAACGTTTTCGACGATTGCTTTTTCTGAAAAATAATGTACTCGATTTTCTCTTTCAACGTATGGCTGTCTGCGAGAAACTCCTCAAACTCCCTGATCTTCAAGCGGATATAGTCCATAATTACTTCCCGTACCAGCACATCTTTACTGCCGTAATAGTTATATATCGTCACTTGAGATACACCGGCTTCTTCTGCAATATCGGCAATCCGCAGTTTTTTGGGATCGGTCGTTTCGAGCAAGCGTAGAGTTGCCTGCATAATGTTTTCTTTTTTTTGTTGAGCTCTTTTTTCAAAACCGTTCATATACATCACCCGTAATTTGGAATAATGAAATTATAGCACATATATATTTCAAAAGTATTGACGGAGCGTTCGCGGAGGAGTAACATGAGTTTTGAAATCATATCGATTAAATATTTCATAACTTTCATATTCGGAGGTGGCCGCGCGTGTTGACCGTTCAGCAGTTGACCAAAACATTCCCGAGCGGGAAAGGCATTTTCGATGTATCTTTTACGGTCAAAAAAGGCGAGGTCTTCGGTTTTCTCGGTCCGAACGGGGCCGGTAAATCAACGACGATTCGGCATATCATGGGCTTCATGAAGCCGGATAAAGGATCGGTAACGGTTGACGGTCTGGACACGTGGACACAGCAGGGCTTGGTTCATAAATTGCTTGGGTATTTACCTGGCGAAATTGCTTTTATCGAAGGAATGACCGGGAAAACCTTTCTGGAATTCATGGCAGAAATGCAAGGTTTGAAACACTTTGGACGACGGGAAGAGCTCATCGACCGGTTTCAATTCGACGTCAAGACCCCGATCCGCAAAATGTCCAAAGGCATGAAGCAAAAAGTCGGCATCGTCGCCGCTTTTATGCACCAGCCTGAGGTTATCATTCTGGATGAGCCCACCTCCGGTCTTGATCCGCTCATGCAGAAGGTGTTTATCAACCTTGTGCTTGAAGAAAAGGCGCGCGGCACTACCTTCCTGATGTCGTCCCACAGCTTTGCCGAAATCGAGCGGACATGCGACCGGGCGGCCATCATTAAAGACGGCGCGATCCTTACCGTCAAAGACATTCATGAGCTGCAGTCGATGCAGCGGAAATTGTTCGAAGTGACGTTCGGGCAGGAGGCAGATGCGGAAGCTTTTGCAAGGACATCAGGCCTGGCAATCGAATCTCGCGAAGGCAGCCGGGTGCGTGTAGCTGTGCAGGGCGAGTACGCTCTCTTTTTGGCGGAAACGTCGAAGTACGCGGTTCGAAATCTAGATGTGTTCACGCAAAGCCTCGAAGACGTGTTCATGAACTACTACGACCGGAAGGGGGCCTTACAATGAATGCCGCGCTGTATAAACATATGATGAAGATTCACATCAAAGGGATGATGAACTATGCGTTCGGTTCTGCTTTCTACATCCTGCTCATGTTCTGGCTTTTTCCAAGCTTCGCGGGGAATAATGCAGCGCTGGATGAGTTGATTAAGTCTCTTCCGGCCAGCGTTACGAATGCTTTCAACCTAGGCAGCGGCTTCGGAACTGTGGAAGGATTCATATCCGGCGAGTACTACGGCCTGCTGCTCGTGCTAATTGTCGCCATCTTCTGCATCCTGTTCTCCACACAGCTGATGGCGAAGCTTGTAGACCAAGGGGCGATGGCCTATTTGCTGGCAACGCCTGTCACCCGCGGCAAAGTAGCTGTGACGCAGGCCCTTGTATTCGTGACAGGGCTGGCGGTCATTATGGCCGTAACGACGCTGTGCGGTTTTGCGGGGTATGCCTTGTTCATCGGAGATTTGAGCGCTTTTCATGGCGCGGCCTATCTGCGGATGAACCTGGCAGCCTTCCTGCTCTTCTTCGCTGTCGGCGGCATCGCCTTTCTCGTCTCGTCACTTGCCAATGACGAGAAAAAAGCGCTCGGCTTTTCGGCCATGCTGACGTTTGGCTTTTTCTCCTTGGATTTTATCGGCAAGCTGAGCGAGAAAATCGATTGGCTGCGCAGCCTGACCTACTTCTCGCTCTATGATCCGAGCGGGATCATCGTCGGCGAAGCGGAGATAGGGATGGCTTGGTCGATCTTGGCTGCCATTGGCATTGCGGGTTTCGTGGCAGGCATTTTGCTGTTTCGCCGGCGGGATTTGCCATTGTAGGTGTAGGGGTGACTGGGCTGAGGATGACCCTATTTGCAGCATTGGGGCGGTGCAGGGCGTTTGGGGGAACTACAGTCCGTTATTTGGGCGATAAGCCGGGATTTCGCGGGGAAAGGGGAACTACAGGGCTTTATTTCGCCGAATTTAGGGATTTTATAGCGGATTCCGATAAATAACGGACCATAGTTCCCCGTCACTAGGCACCTTGGCGATTTCCGAAGAAATAACGCCCTGTAGTTACCATAAAGACCGCCACGGAAGAAAAGACTGGCAAAATGCCCTCCATTTCCGTTATACTAGAAAGAAATAAACAAGCTGGTCGTGAAGCACACGCCGCTTTCATCTTCGTTCGTATGGAGTCAACTCCTCTGCGAACTGGTGAAAGCGGCGTTTTGTTTTTCCCAGTAATTTGCCTAGAGAAAGCAGGAATCACAGATGAAATTTGAGCAAGCCTTTGAAGCCTTCATGGCTTCGCAGATAGCAGCAGAAGCGAATGGCCGCAGAAGAGAACGGCTGGAGCGCGGCTTAGGGCATGCAGAAATGGAATTTCTGCGCGGTGTATGGTTTCCGGCAACCGGTCATTTCGAGCACTTGTATCCGGAATGGGAGGTGCGTGATTTCGCAAATAGCTACCGCTACTTGGATTTTGCCTATATGCCCGGCGATGCCAAAGGCGCAATTGAAGTCCAGGGCTACAGCTCTCATGCGCGGGATCTTGAGCTTTGGCGATTCAAGGACCTGTGCCAGAGGCATTGTCATCTTGCTTTGGATGGTTGGATGGTGATGCCGATCGCCTACCCATCCATCATGGAATCGCCCAAACAATGTCAGCAGCTTATGCTGTCCTTAGTCGGCAAATTTATTTCCTCACACGTTTCGGAGCGTCTTTCTTGGCTCGAAACCGAAACCATTCGCTTTGCCAGAAGAGTGGTGCGTCCCTTCACCCCATCTGACCTAGCATCACATCTACAGGTGAGCACCAAATACGCCAGAAAGGTTTTGCGAAGCTTGTGCGAAAAACAACTGCTTGCCGTAACAAGCGGGCATGCGCGTGCGCGTATGTATCAGTTGAATGTGTAGTGCTTTCGGCGACTTTGTACGAGTTAAGTGTAGACAACGTCAAAAAAAGACGGACAATTACGTCCGCCTTTCTTCAAAACAATTACACCTTGCGCGATGTCAGCTTCGCTTGTGTGAACAGCAGCAGATAGTCGTATCCGCCCGCTTTGGAGTCCGTCCCCGACATATTGAAGCCGCCGAATGGGTGTACGCCGACCAATGCGCCTGTGCATTTGCGGTTAATGTACAAGTTGCCGCAATGGACAGTGTCCAAAGCTTCGGAAATGCGTCCTTCGTTCGTCGAGAAGTACGAACCTGTCAAACCGAATTCCGTATCGTTGTACATCGCGATCGCTTCTTTCCAATCTTTCGCTTTGGCAAGAGCGAGAACCGGCCCGAAGATTTCTTCCTGCATGATGCGCGCTTTGCCGCTCACGTCGCCGAATACGGTAGGCTGAATGTAATAGCCGTTGCCTTCCGCTTTTCCGCCGCCCGCAAGAAGCGTTCCTTCGCTTTTGCCGACTTCGATGTAGTCAAGAATTCGCTCATAAGAAGTTTTATCGATAACGGGACCCGCAGCATAGTTAAGCTCAGGCAAACCGCTTTGTATTTGGTTCGTCAGGGCAACAACTTTTTCTACTACTTCGTCATACACCGATTCAACGATGATCGCACGGGAGCCGGCGGAGCATTTTTGCCCTTGGAAGCCGAAGGCAGAAGCCACGATAGCCGCTGCAGCCGCTTGAAGATCAGCCGTTTCGTCCACCACGATGCCGTCTTTTCCGCCCATTTCAGCTACGACGCGCTTAATCCAAATTTGACCCGGAACGGTATCCGCGGCAAGCTTGTTAATGCGCAAACCGACCTCTTTGGACCCTGTGAAAGAGATAAAACGCGTTTTCGGATGCGTCGTTAAATAGTCGCCTACTTCCGCACCGCTGCCCGGAATGAAGTTGATGACGCCTGCCGGCAGACCTACTTCTTCCATCAAAGCTACGAATTTGTGGGCAATTACCGGAGTCGTCGATGCTGGCTTAAGCAAGACGGTGTTGCCGGAAACGACAGCCGCCATCGTCATCCCAACGCAAATGGCAAGCGGGAAATTCCATGGTGGAATAATAACGCCAACGCCGAGCGGGATATACGTAAGCTGGTTGTTTTCTCCCGGAATTTTCGCTAATGGCTGCGTCTCATTAATTTCGCTCAAACGAATCATCTCACGCGCATAGAACTCGATGAAATCGATCGCTTCTGCGGTATCAACGTCGGCTTCGACGTAGTTTTTGCCGGATTCGAGCAGCATCAACGCTGAAAATTCATGCTTGCGGGCACGCATCAAAGCCGCCGCTTTGAACAAATATTCCGCACGCTCTCTTGCCGGAACCTTTTTCCAAGTTTCAAACGTTTCGAGGGCAACGCCCATCGCTTTTTCTGCCAGCGCTTGATCGGCTTTGCTCACATAACCAATAATCTCATCTACGTTTCCGGGATTGATCGATGTAATTTTAGCTTCTGTTGTGACTTTTTCCGAGCCGATGTAGAGCGGGTACTCGCGGCCCAGTTCATTTTTCACTGCAGCGATCGCTGCTTGCATAGCCTTTTTATTTTCCTCAAGGGTAAAATCCGTAAATGGCTCATTGGCGTATGGGCTTACTTTTGTAAATGTTGTTGTCATGTTAAATCTCCTCTCTGAATGGGAAGCTTATTTAAACATATTTTTAAGAACAAACCAGACATTGGCTGGACGCTCCGCTAGCCTTCTCATGAAATAACCGAACCAATCCACTCCGTACGGGACATAGATGCGAACCCGGTAGCCTTCTTTCACTAATTGCTTTTGCAATTCTTCACAAATGCCATACAGCATTTGGAACTCAAACTGATCGCCTGAGATCCCGTTTTTCTTAGCAAAATCTTTGGTGAAGTTGATAATGGCTTCATCATGACTGGCAATCGCCGTATAATGGCCGTTTAGCAAATGTTTTTGGATGATCTTTTTATAATTGTCATCGACTACGCTTTTTTCCGGAAAAGCAACCTGCGGGGATTCCTTATAGGCACCTTTCACAAGCCGCAAATTCGCGCCAAGCTCGTGCAAATCGTCCATATCCTGCATCGTACGGAATAAATACGCTTGAATGACGATGCCGACATTATCATAGTCTTTCCGAAGCTCGCGATAAATGTCTAACGAAATTTGGCAGTGCGCATAGTCTTCCATATCAATCCGGACAAAATTGCCATACATAAGAGCGCGGTCAAGAATGCGTCTCATGTTGCTTACACATAAATCTCTGCTTATATCCAGACCAAGTGAGGTCATTTTAAGAGACAGATTGGATGTGACGCCTGACTTAGCAATGGCATCCAGTGTTTGTATACACATATCTGCGGATTCCAACGCTTCCGCTTCACTGAAAACAAACTCGCCCAAATGATCCAGTGTCGCAATACGGCCATCCTGATTAAGTCCGCGCACGGCATCAATGGATTGCTGAATCGTTTCTCCGGCAACAAAACGCGCCGCGCCAAAACGCAAACCGTATTTTTTAGCCAAGCGATTCGCCGTACGGCTCTTCCCCAAAGACTGAAACATGTTTCTCATCAAAAGTTCCATTTGTGTATTCCTCCAGAGGAATTTGTACAACAGTGTTTAATTTATGTTTTAATTGTACACTATATTCACATTTTTGAACACTATTTGTTTTTGTGTATAATTTTCATAAGTTTGAACACTTTGCATTGTCTACATTAGTATCATACTCGCCGCCCCCTCCGAACGTGTTGAATCGCCATGAGGTTCATGGTAAATTTATAGCAAATGCATGCAACACAAATGAGGTCGACTATGTTCAAAAATGAACACTTTCCGTTCAACACCGCTATCGTAACCGTTTCTTTACTAACAACACTTGAAGAAGTAGCTTCACATTTAAATAAAAATACAGGCGTTATTGCCCATTGGGCAGATCAAATCTGTTTGTTCACTCCTGAGGACGCCAGCATACTGCCGGCACTAACCGCTGGTACGATTCAAGCCCTGCTGGAGAAGAGCTCATTCTTCTTGGCGGCTTCTGTTCAATTGGATGATAACCATGTCTTCCCGCCATTGCCGCAGGTGACGACGAATCGCCCTCTCTTGATCAAGGATAACCAAGGGAATATTCGGGGATACTCCCCTTTATCAGCCCTGCTGCGTGCCGCTGCGTTCGAACAGCAAAAGTGGTCCTCCTATTTCACTGCGCTTGCAGACACCGTCACGGATGCTGTTACCGTTGTTGATCGCGGCGGCGCTGTAATCTGCTGGAATTCAGTTGCGGAAGAACTTTATCAGCTTCCAAGCGCGGACGTTTTAGGCAAACGGATCGGTGAGCATTTTGACGTGGAGACATTGATGGTGCTTAAAATTTTGGACGAAGGCCGTCTGATTCGGAATACGTATCACCGCCCGCGGCCGGACACGCATGTCCTCATTAACGCTTCGCCGATCCGCGATGCCGAGGGGCATATCATTGGCGGTATTGCGACTGAGCAGGATATTACCCAGCTAGTACGGTTAAATGAGCAATTAACGGCCGCGGACTCGTTCGGGATTCCTTATAAAGAGCAAACGGACGATTTATTTACTTTAATCAAAGGCAAAGGCCCTGCGATCGGCAAAGTGATTCAATGGGCCAAAAAAGTTGCCGCAACAGAAACACCCGTCCTCCTAATTGGAGAATCGGGTGTGGGAAAAGAGCAGCTGGCTCATATTATTCATCAGTCAAGCTCGCGATCGGAGCATCCATTTTTGACAGTCAATTGCGGCATTGTTCCTTCCGGGCTGCTGGAGGCTGAATTATTCGGCTATCAAGGCGGCGCTTTTACGGGAAGCGAGACAGGGCAGGCCGGGAAGCTGGAGCAAGCCAAAGACGGCACTTTATTCATTAATGAAGTGGAAAAGCTTCCATTAGAGGTCCAAGCCAAGCTCTACCACTATATCACGCAGCAAACGATTACCCGCTCGGGCGGAAGCCAGCCCATTCGTGTACGCACACGAATTATTATAGCGACTAGGCAGGATTTGGCCGCTAAGCTGGCAACGCATGAGTTCCGCTCCGATCTGTACTATGCGCTCAATGTCATATCCATCCGAATTCCGCCTTTGCGCGATCGGACGGAAGACATTCCGGCTATGGTGCAAATGTATCTGAAGCAGTTCTCTTTGCACTATCAGAAGCCGGTTCCTGCGCTTTCGCCTGAGGTCATTTTGGCACTCACGAATTATGCATGGCCCGGCAATATACAAGAATTAAAAAATGTCATCGAGCGCTGCGTCATTCTCAGCGATGAAGACATGATCCTGCTTGAGCACTTGCCGTCCGCTCTGCAGGAGGGGCTTCCCAGTCTATCCTCTGCGGAGGGGGATTCCGCTGCGATTCTACTGAAAGCGAAAGTAACGGACGAGGAAGAAATTACGCTGATTGAAGAAGCGCTGGCCAAAACGGCAGGAAACAAAAGCGCAGCCGCAAAGCTGCTCGGCATCTCCCGCGGCACGCTTTATAATAAAATGAAAGAATTTCAGATGGAGTAAAAAATTCACGAATAACGAAGGCTATCCCAGTCATTTCTATGACTTGTGGGATAGCCTTCTGTGCAGTTATGATTCTGCGGTCAAACCATCAAGAATCTACTCTATTTCCGGTAAACAACCGGGAAGCTCTCCCCGGACATCAATTCACCCGCGGCTACATGAATATGGGGCTCCATCGGGTGACCGCCGGTCGGAGCATAGTACGTATGGCCCGGCATATAGTGAACGGCAATCGCCCTGCGTTTTAATTCCGAACGATTGTTCGGACTTCCGTGCCATGTCAAACTGTGGTGGTAGCCGACCTGGCCTTTTTTAATTTCAAAAGGAACCGCTTCCACTTTCGCCCCTTCAGGCAGCAAATCAGGCTGTTTGTGAACCGGCATGAATTCGTCGTTGGAGCTTAAATATTTTTGATGATTGCCCCATTTATGACTGCCGGGCACCATCCACATACAGCCGTTTTCGATTACCGCATCATCCAACGCAACCCACGCGCTGACCAAATCTGCCGGCTGAATAACCGGCCATAGCGGATGGTCCTGATGCCAATGCGTCGGTCCTCCCATGACAGGCGGTTTGTATTGAATCTGATCGTGCCAAATCCGGAGCGTATCTGTCCGGCACAGCTGCGCAACTTCTTCGCATATTTTCCGGTTAGCCGCATGCTGTAAATAGATGTCGCTCGCCATCCAAATATTTACGATCTGAACGACCGTTTCCTTCTTCGTTATCGTCATCCCGTAATGGGAATTATCAAGCATATTCCGGTTAAGAATTGGCTTTTTGACAGATTTTCCTTCCATCACATTTTCCAGTTCTTCGCGGAGTGTTTCCACTTCTTCTTCGGATAAAACAACGTCGCCTTTTACAAATCCCAGTTCATCAAATTGTTTGATACTCTCTTGTGACAGCATGGTCGATTCCTCCTCGCTTGGTATATCCTTATTGTACGGTCGGCGCGCTGTGCCGTCGTTAGATATTTCCAATCTCATCTTGCACTTTTCACAGAAAAATAGAGCCCTGGAAATTATCCGGCCTATTTTGCGCGAGCATGGTGTATGATGTTAAGGAAGCTTGTCACACACGAAGGAGGTTTCATATGTCTGAGCAGCTTATCATTGGAAATGCGTCACATCTTTATGCCGTGCAAGAAGGTTGGGGCCCACTGCCGGAAGGCATCCAATACGGTTACACACACGGGATTTGTGTAGACGATGAGGATCGTGTTTACATCCATCACACAGGCAAAGATTCTGTCATTGTATTTGACAAAGACGGCAATTTCCTGACATCGTGGGGGAGCGAGTTCGAAGGCGGTGCGCACGGATTTTATTTGCATCGCGATCCGGATGGTCAGCAGTATCTGTATTTTGCAGACACCAATCGCGCAATGATCGTCAAGACGACATTATCGGGAGAGGTGCTGCTGCGGATTACACCGCCGGACCGGCCTGATCTGTACAATGCCGAGCGCAAATATGTGCCAACCGATGTTTGTGTAGCACCTAACGGCGACATTTACGTGGCAGATGGCTATGGTCAATCTTACGTGCATCATTACGATGCCGAAGGAACATATATCCGTTCTTGGGGCGGACCGGGCTCAGAGCCGGGGAAACTGTCCCAGCCCCATGGCATATCCGTCAACCTTCGCGGAGAAGTGCCGGAATTATACATAGCTGACCGCAATAATAACCGGATTCAAGTCTTTACTTTAGAGGGCGAGCATCTTCGTTTCGTTGAGCATAATCTGGATCTTCCTTGTTCCTTCTACTTCTTCGGCGATGAAGTCTATCTCCCTGATCTCCACAGCCGGGTGACAATTTTGGACAAAAATGACCGTCTGATCACACACTTGGGCGAGGATCAACAAGCTTATAAACAGCAAGGCTGGCCTAATCTTCCCAAAAGCTACTACCGTCCGGACCGATTCAGCTCTCCGCACGGGGTGTGTGTCGATTCCCAAGGCAACATTTATTTGGCCGAATGGATTTCCGACGGCCGGGTAACGAAGCTGGTGAGGCAGCGGTAAAAAACAGGAGCCTGTTGGCTCCTGTTTCTTTGGGTCTTGGCGCACAAGCCTGCCGTTTCAGGCAAATGCTTGGGCGATGAAGTCCAAATATGCAAAAAGCACATCAAACTTGGCGTGACCAGCTACCCCTTCCGCCCCGCCAGCAGCTGCTCGCGCATCCACGCATTTTGCACAATGCCATCGCCGGCCTCATGCAAAATATCATACAAACGCTTGCGCAGCTCGGCGACAATCCGCTTGTTGGCCGGATGATGAATCGCATTATGAAGCTCATGGGGATCATCGCGCATATCGTAAAGCTCATCGACATCCGTACAATTCCAGACGTATTTCCAATCCCGGGTGCGAATCATCCGCTGCGTGTAAAGGCCGAACTGCCCGCCGTTGTAAGAGGCGACAACTTCGTCCCGCCACTTGGCAGGCTCCGTGCCGCGAAGCAGCGGCAGCAGCGATTCTCCGTGCAGCCGAACATCTGCGGGAGGAGCCGAACCGCCGATCGCCAGCAAGGTCGGAGGCAGATCCAACAAGGACTGCACGAATTGGTCGCAGCGGCTGCCGGCGGCTACGACACCAGGCCACCGAACGATCAGCGGGACCTTCACGACATCCTCGTAGAGGACATAATGTTTATCCAGCATCCGGTGCCCGCCGCACATGTCGCCATGATCGGTTGTAAAAATGACAACCGTATCCCCGCTTTTCCCCAAAGCGTCCAACTCCGAAAGCAGCTTGCCGACCGCATCGTCCAGCTGCGAAACGATCGCATAATAACGGGCGACGATGGGCGCCCACTCCGTCCAGTCGTAGCTCTCGATCTGCCAATTCCGGAGCTGCTGCTCCTGGATATAAGGCTTATTCGCGAACGTTTCACGAAAGCTTCCCCATTCGGGAATGTTCGCAGTCGCATACAGCCCGGCAAATTCGGCGGTCGGCCGGCATGGCAGATGCGGCTCTTGGAAATTGACCCGAAGCTGCCAAGGAGCTCCCGCGCTCTCCTCACACAACCGCCTCATCAGTTTCCCCGCCATATCGGCCGTCTGATGAGTGCGGGTATCCGCAAGCGGCAAGGGGTCTGTTTCACCGAAGTAACCATTCGCATATGCAAGATCCGGATGACGCTCCTTCAGCCACTCCCGGTATTTCTCGTCGCTGGACACAAATACATCGTACCCGTAGTGCGTCGGATCATAGGCCGGATGCACATCCCATTTCCCGATGTAGCCGTTCACGTATCCCGCCTCTTGCAACGTGCGAGCCCACGAGTAGCTCGCAGGCTCCAGCGCACCGACCTGCAGCCCCAACGAAAAGTTCCACAATCCCCCGAAAGCTTCGGCCCGCCTGCCGCAAACGAAAGATTGCCTCGCCGGACCGCACACAGGGATATGATTGTATGCACGCTCGAACCACATGCCTTCTGAAGCAAGCTTATCGAGATGAGGCGTATGTACAGGCGCCTGCTTGCTATAGCCGATACAGTCATACCGCAGCTGATCGACCATGATGATAAGCATATTAGGCTTGGAAGCCGTCCCGCCAATCCCAGTCGTCCCAGCCATCTCAGTCACCCTGTTTACCTCCCTGCATGCCTGGCTGCTGAGGCTTCATCGAATCGGTCCCTCCTAGGGTCTTGCATCCATTCATCCCAAGTTAAACCGTATTGCAGCAAGATCTCATGAATCCGATTGCGAAACGGAAGTCCCGCTTCGATCTGCGTCAGCATCGGATCTCCCCGCCCGTCCAGCATCATCTCTGTCCACGCATCCAACTGATATTCGAGCTCATCGGCAATAGCCGAATGGCTTTCTGCGAGATTAACCGTTTCATCCGGATCAACGCGCAAATCGTATAATTCTCTCGGCGGACGGACAAAAGGCCCCGCATCAAGCGTACGAATAAATTTATAATCCTTCGTCACGATCCCTCTGCTGGCCTGCCAAGCGCACTCGCTTAAATAAACCGCGTCATGCGTCCCATCCGCCTCCCCCCGAATACTCGGCCACAAGCTGCGGCCGTCGATGCTAGCCGACGTCGGGATGCCGGCTGCTTCCAAAATCGTCGGCAGCATGTCAACCTGCTGAACCAAGCCTTGGACTCTGCGTCCTTCGGGAATTTTTTCCGGCCACCTCATGATCATCGGGACTTGAACCGAAGCTTCGTATAAACCGCAATGATCCCAATAGATCTCATGCTCCGTCAAGCTTTCCCCATGATCGCCGAACAAAATCAGCAGGGTGTCCTCGTAAAGCCCCTCCGCAATAAGAAGCTCATCGAGCTCGCGAAGGCGATCGTCGAGATAGCGAACCTCCGCATCATAGAGCGCATTAACGTAAGCCGCATCCGTAACAGGACCGAGCAAATCGTAATGATGGTGTTTAAAAAACGGATACGCCGCATGATTATATGCGGCGTGCATGCTGCGATTCGCAGGATCGTAAGGATCGCGGCTCTGATCGTAGAAAGCGGGCACATAGCTGGCCGGCGGCTGATAAGGCGTATGCGGGTCCCAGTAATGCAGGAACAGAAAGAAATCATCCTCTTTATGCTCGCGAATCCACTTGAAAGCCAGCTCATTGACGCACTTTCCATCGATGCTGCGCGACTTTTGAACCGAATTGATGTAATACCGGTAGCCTCTGGCGAACCATTCCTTCAATTGATATAAATTATCGACGGCCGCCGTCGTGAACCCGTGGTTTTGCAAAATCGACGGGAGCCACGACTCTTTTTTCGGCAGCTGCGTGAGCGGTGAACCGTGGGAAACAACGCCTGTTCGCAGGCCCACTTTACCTGTAAATATGCCCGTATGAGCCACTTCCGTCGGTATGTCAGCCGCATAAGCCCGTTCGAACAGGACGCCTTGGCTCGCGATTCGATCCATATAGGGCGAAGTCGGCTTCTCATAGCCGTAGCAGCCGAGACGGGAGGCGCGCATGGTGTCCAGCGAGATAAAAACGATGTTCATACGGCTTCACTCCGTCCCGTTTTGGTCGTCAGGTAATCCATGATTAAAGCGACATTGTTCTCCACTTCGTCCACATGCGTGCGAATGACGATATCTGGCGTCTCCGGCATTTCATAGGGGTCCCCAATGCCTGTAAACTGCTTGATTTGGGCGTTTCTCGCCTTTGCATACAGTCCTTTCACATCGCGGCGTTCACACTCTTCAAGCGGGCAGTCCACGAAAATCTCGACATAACCCGGCAGCTCGGCACGGGCATGCTCTCTCATTTCTTCATATGGCGTGATCGCAGATACGATGACCGTCACACCGTTGCGTGACAGCAGTTTGCAAAGAAAGACGATTCGCTTAATATTCGTAAGCCGGTCCTCCCGGCTAAACCCCAATCCTTGGGAAATGGTTTGCCTAAGCTCATCTCCATCGAGCAGTTCTACTTTCCTGCCGCTTTCGCGAAGTGGCGCAACCAAGGCACGAGCCGTCGTTGATTTGCCTGAGCCTGAGAGACCGGTGAACCACAGTACCTCTCCATGTTTACTCATTACCTTCCTCCTTCGGATCGGTCTTTAGGAAATGGGAACAACCGCACCATTCGCCAGATGAGAGCGGATGGCCGCTTCAATAATTTCTTGGACGGCAAGGGCGTCCTCGCCGGAAGCGGCAATCCGGTCCGGAGGGACTCCCTCCTTCACTTCCTGGATAAAGGCGTCGAGGCGCAGACGAAACGTATCATCGAACCCTCGCATGCCGCCCATGATTGAATTCCGGTACACCCGCAGGTCTTCCTGACGGTGAGGATAATATGTAAGCGATTCGTACACATTATCCAACACAAATCTGCCCTGATCGCCCGCCACCTCGCAAGCCTCAATCGGATGAATGCCGAACATATCGTAGCTTCCGAGCAAATGCCCTACCGCGCCAGAGGCAAACTCCAAGTTAATAGAAGCCGTTGACCAGACCGTGCGGCCCGGAGCCTTCGTCAGAAAAGCTTGAACACGGCTTACTTCGCCTGCAAAATAACGCATCACATCGAGCGAATGCGGGTGCAGCGCGCGCAGATGGATCCAAGGACTGGTTTCGTTCGGATTGCCGATCGTCAGCTTCATGTTTACAAAAAGCGGCTGGCCGATATCTCCGTTCGCCATCCATTGCTTCGCCTTCTTCGCAGCAGGCGTGAAACGGTGATTGAGATTGCAGGCGAGACGAACGCCTTTCTCCTTGGCAAACCGCACCATTTGTCTGGCTTCTTCCAACGAATTCGAAATCGGCTTCTCCACGAGAACGTCTTTCCCAGCGGCAATAGCTTTCATGACAGGCTCTCGATGATGAGAGCCATTTTCGAATCCGCCGGTAGCTACGCTAACGATATCGAGCTTTTCGGTTTCCAGCATTGTATCCAAGTCATAATACGCTTTCACCCCGAACTGCGCAGCAGCCGAATCCGCCAGGACTTGGTTCAAATCGCAAATCGCGACAAGCTCGCTGTCCGGATGCTCCTTATAGCAGCGGCAGTGTATACGTCCGATATGATTGACCCCGACAACCGCTACTCTCAGCATGTCGAATCGGCTTCCACTTCTTCGGCATCTCCCTCAGCTGCGGCCTCCGCCTCTTTCGTCTGCAGCGATCGTGCCGTTCTCGGCGAACCGATGTGCATGGAATCAAACGCCTGCTGCGAAGTTTTGAACGGACCGCAGCCCAAGCCGTGCCAATTCAGGTTCGTATAAATCGGATTCTCGCGCCCTGTCTCTTGTTCCCGCTTCGCGATATGCGTATGTAACCGATTCATAAGCATGGCCGCTACTTCCGGCTCCTCGTCAATAAGATTATGCAGCTCCTCCGGATCGCGGATCAAATTGTACAGCTCCACGGGAGGCTTGAAATGCAGATCCGGCTCGAGCGCCACGATCAGCTTCCATTCCGGCGTCCGCCAGCCGTGTTTGCGCATCCATGTACATTCCGTTATGTACATTTCGCTTTCCGGCACCCGCTCCCCGCCATTGACGAGCGGAAGTAAGCTGCGGCCGTCGAAAGCGATGTCGCACGGAATGCCCAGAAGCTCGACAATGGTCGGCATCACATCTTTAATTTGCGAGGAACCGGCTACACGTTTCCCTGCCGGCAGTTTGCCCGGATAGCGCAGGATCAAAGGAATGCGCAAATTGGTTTCATAAAGACCATGATGGTCATAATAGCAATCATGTTCGTTCAATGTTTCGCCATGATCGGAGGTGATGACCACGAGCGTTTCATCTTCGATGCCCAGCGCTTCAAGCGCCGTAAAAATCGACTGAATGCCCGCATCCATATAGGCGATCGCGCCATCATACTGCGCATCGATATACTTGCTGTCCGTACAGCCTTCCGGGAACCAGGAGCTAAAGTAATCGGCAAACGGTTTAAACGCATAGAGCCCATCCAAAGAATGGTTGCCCGGATCGCACTCATCGCCGTCGTAAAACATCCGCTCAAACGGTTTGGGAGGCAAATAAGGCGAATGCGGATCCATGTGGCGCAAAAAGAGGAAAAACGGCTTGCCTTCCTCTTTAAGGCGCTTCATTTCAGGGATTGCGACACGGTTCAAGTTATCCGCCTTCGGACTTCGGCCCGTCTCATCGGCTCCCCAGCCCTCGAAGTCTATATACTTCTGAAAGCCGCGTGCGGAAGGGTTGCCTGTGAATCCGATACAAGTCGTATTGTAACCGTTCTCCTCCAGCAGCTCGGGAAGCATCTTGACGTGCTCGCCTACAGGTCCGCCATGCCGCAGCGCGACAACATCCGTCCCGAAGCAGTCCATCCCCGTAAGCATGGAGGCATAACCCGGGGTCGTCGGTATGCTGGGCGAAAAATGCTGCTCAAACAGCACGCCTCCCTCGCTGTACCGATCAATATGCGGGGTCGTCAGGCGGTGATACCCATATCCGCTCATATGGTCCCTACGCAAGCTGTCTATACCAAGCAGCAGTAAATTCGGTAGTTTCGTTGTCATGGGATCTACTCCTTCTCCATTAATAATAGGCTTATCTCGCTCCAAAAGAACGCAGCACAGCATTCAAATAGCCATAGCTTTCAGCAGCTACAATGGATACCTGCGCGAGCGAGTGTCCGTTCGCACCGATCACTTCGAGGCAGACTGGGCCCTCATAGCCGTTATCCGCAAGCACTTTGCAGTAGCCGATCAAATCAATGTCGCCGCGCCCGCAAGCTTGCTTGTCGATCGTTCCCGGACCTGCTTGCCTGCCGCTGCAGTCCCGGATATGTATATGCTTCACGCGCGAAATCACTGCCGGCAGCGCAGCTTCCGGGTTCTCGCCGGCGCGATAAATATGGCTTGGGTCCATATCGATGCCAAAAGCCGGATCAGCGATAGCCTCAATCGCTCTTAACGAAGTTGGCGTGTTGTAGATGGAGCCGCCCACATGCGCTTTCACGCAAAGCGTCACCCCGTATTCACTTGCAAGCTTGGACATTCGGGTCAGCTTCTCAATCGTGAATTGCAAATCTTCTTCCACATCCGACTTTCCGCCCGGACCCACATTGACAACCGGAATGCCGAGCTCAGCCGCAGCTTCGAAAGCAAGCGGAAGCCGGGTCTCGCTTAGCTCCGCCACCTCCATCGACAAGAGCTTTAAGCCAAGCTCCTCTGCGATGCTCCTAATCTCCTGAGCCTGCTCCCGCCACCGGTCAAGCTCGATGTGCTCGCACATCCCTTTGATCGCCGACAGCTCCACGCCGTCATAGCCGCACAGCTTAATATGCTGCGCTGCCGTTTTGAAATCGAAATCTTTAAAGAGCACGGAATTTATCCCTAATTGCATCATAGCTTACAGCCCCCCAAGTTAAAGTTCAATAATGGTTGAAGTTTCAAATGAACGAATAGCCGCTTCAATAATCGTCTGCGCCTTCAGCGCTTCTTCCCCCGAGCCGTTGATTTGATCGTAGGGCACCTTGGCGTCCAACTGTTCAATCCAATCGCTGATGCGGCTTTTAAACGTTTCGTTAAAATGGCGCATGCCGCCCAGATAGCTGTAGCTTTCCGTAGCAATGCTGTGGCGCGGATAGAACGTTAGATGCTCGCAAGCATCGTCCAGCACGAAACGGCCCTTGGAGCCGACAACTTCACAGCGCTCCAAGCCATAGCTGGCTCCTGCATCGTAGCTGCCGACCAGATTCCCGATCGCCCCGTTTTCAAACTCCAGCATCACCTGCGTATTGGACCAAATTTTGCGATTTTCGCCTTTCATCATGAAGGCGGCTACCCGCTTCACATCCCCGCAGAAATAGCGAATCACATCGAAGGAGTGCGGATGAAGCGCACGCAGATGGAACCAAGGCGACGTTTCTACCGGATTATTGATCCACATTTTCATATTAATCATGTGCAATTGGCCGAGGCGGCCTTCCTCCACCCATTCCTTCGCGCGAACCGCCGCCGGTGTAAACCGATGATTCAGGTTGACGGCGAATGGCAGACGCTTCTCTTTGGCCAGCGCCACCATCCGCTCCCCTTCGTCAATCCGGTTGGAAATCGGCTTTTCCCCAAGCACTGGAATGCCTGCCGCCAGAAGCTCCATCGTTGGCTGATAATGCTCGCCGCCGTTCTCTTCGCCTTTGGTCGCCATCGAGCAAGCATCCAAATGAATGCCGCTAGCCAGCATATCCTGTACGCTATAAAAGGCTCTGCAGCCGAATTTGGCCGCTGCCGCATCCGCTTTTTCTTGAATAATGTCACAAACAGCAACGAGCTCCGTTTTCGCGTGCTCATGATACACATTGGCATGGATCGAACCGATATTGCCTACCCCGACAACTCCAACCTTTAATGTCATCGCCATTCCTCCCGTTTTCTAATGAACTTCTTGCGCGCCGTCAGGAACCTCCCCGTGTAATTCACGGTACTGCCCAGGCGAGCAGCCGACCTTGCGCCGAAACAACTGCGTGAAAAAAGCCGGGTCCTCGTAGCCTACACGCTGTGCAACATGAATCACTTTCTCATCGCTTTCTGCCAAATACTGCTTCGCCCGGTCAATCCGGATCTCATGAATCCGCTCCGTAACGGTCTGATTGGTTTCCTGCTTAAACACCCGGTTTAGCTGCCTGCTGCTCAAATTAAACAGCTCGCACAAGTCGGAGATGGTCATTTTTTTATCAAAATGGCGCTCCAGAAATCCGGTGATCCGGCGAACAAGTATCGTGTGATTCGCAGAGCGTGAGCTCTTCTTTTCCGTGGTTTCGGAATCCGCGTAGCAGCGAGACAACAGAATAAGCAGTTGCAGCAGTTGCAGCTTGATGATCGTTAAATAGCCCTCCCGGTGATGCTCCCATTCTGTAATCATCGTTTCAAACAAAGTTAGCACCATATTGGCTGCCTGCCCCATCAGATTCAATCTGTGATGGAAGCGTTCCCTGGGATTTAAAAAAGGATGCACATAATAGTAATCCATGGACTGTGACACGCCCAATTCCTTCAGCAGAGATTCATGAATAAGCTCCGGCGTAAACAGGCAGTTTATAATTTCGATGCCTTCCCCAGGCTTCGCACGATACGTATGAACTTCCCCGGGATTGATAATAAAGACATCGCCCGCTTGAATCCGGTAAGATTCCCCTTCAAACAAATGCTCCGCTTGGCCGCTGACAACATAAACCAGCTCGATAAAATCGTGCGAATGTGCTGTCGGGATATTGTTCTCATTATGAAAGCAGCGGTTCATCCAAAACGGAATTTGTTTGTCTTTCATAAATTGACTCTGTCTCAGTAGATTTACCATATGTACAAATCCTTTCTCTGCTTCTGTCTTCATCATAAGGCTTGCAACTCATGTTTTCATTGCGGTTTCAGCCATCTTACAAGGGGATTGCGCCATTTCAGGACCGTTCTATACTTGAATGACATGGATAAACTTGCGCTGCAGCAGCTGAACATGATCGACAGGCGTTTGTTCATCGGTAATCAAATAATGAATCTGGTTCCAGGCGCCGATCATCGTAAAGGCCTGCATATCGAATTTACTGTAATCCGCAAGGACAAATACCTGCTCCGCCATGCCGATCATTTTCCGTTTCACCCGTGCTTGCATTTCATTCGACTCGCTGATGCCCCGTTCCATATGTACGCCTTTGCAGGAAACGAACGCTTTATTTACATGATACTCCTCCAAAGCCTGCTCCGTCAGCGGCCCTACGAAGGAAAGTGAATTGGGCACAAGGATGCCCCCTGTGCTGATGACGCTGACATTCTTTTTCTCGCTGAGAACCAAAGCAACCTTCAAGGAGTTGGTGATGACGGTGAGAGGAATATCGGGCAGCTGTGCCGCCAAATGCCATGTCGTGGAGCTTGCATCGAGGACGATGCGATCGTGCGGCTCCACATAATTAACAGCTTGGGCCGAAATACGCTGCTTTTCCGTCACATGCACCGTTTCCCGAAGCTCGTATGACGTTTCGGACGTTTGCGGCTGCAGGCGGATCGCTCCGCCATAGCTGCGCAGCAGTCGTCCTTCGCTTTCCAGGCGGTCCAAGTCCCGGCGGATCGTTTCTTCGGTTACCCGGCATATTTGGCTGAGTTCGGTGACGCGCATGCTTCCCCGCTCGTTAACCAGCCGTAGAATGTGCTGAACCCTTTCCGCGACCAGCATCATCAAACACCTCCCTGAGCCTCAGATTTCCGTTTCGACTGATAGGTACAATTAGCGGGCTTGGTCAAACGCGATCACCCGGTCGCGAATTTCGCAGAAATTGTGGATATTGACATATTCCAAGATGAAAGGTACCCCCTCGGCTTGCTCATGATACAAATTCAGCAGCTTCACCCAGTCGATATCCCCGTCCCCGACACATCGGCCGTAGGTGTCATTCACTTTGCGGTCTTTCCCGTGAAAGTAAGCCAGATGCGGCGCTAAATACCGGAACATCTCCTCTTCCGAATTATTCGCAATTAAATTCGCCGGATCCAGCAGCACTTGGACGTGCGGCGACCCCACCTGCGCCAACAAATCAGCCGTCCGCTTTGCACTCGGCACAACATCCAGCACGCAGGGCTCAAGCGCCAGCTTAATGCCGTAATGTCCCGCACGCTCGCCAAGCCAGCCAATCTGCTGCTTCAGCCGGTCGAAATCCCGCTCGTACGAATCGGCTTGAATTCCCCGTTTTGTCGGAATAAATCCGCACTCTGTCGCAACGACCGGCACACCGGTACCCGCAGCAATCTGCATATGCCGTTCAAAATATCGCAAATTTTCCTCCATTTCCCGTTCATCGGGTTCCAATAAATTCGTAAACACGCCAATCGAGGCGACTTCGATGCCGTGCTTGCGGTAGGTGTCTACGATTTCTTGGCTTCTTTTATCCGTTAAATCGCTGAGATCGCTCCGTCCATTATAGCGCCAATAGTTGGAATCCGTTTGCGAGAAGCACAGCTCTGTCCACCTGAACCCATGCTCAGCCAGCAGCGCTGCCACCTCTTCGTTCGATAACTGCGGAAAGCTGCGTGAAACGACACCAATATCCATACGGACTAACCCACCTTTACCTGAAAATTATCGCAAGGCCCGCCTGCGAGCCGCATGTATAGCAAACCAGCCTAACAAGAGAGTTAAAGCGCCTTCAACGATTAAAAAAAGCAGCATATGCGGTTCAAAAGGCACCTTGATCAAAACATGCGAAAGGAAATTGCATACAAATAAAAGCCCCAGTTGTATCGCCAGCAGCATAGCCGAAGCTTGCAGCACCCGTCCGGCCTCCGCCTTCTTTTTCAAAACATATTGGCAGTAAAAGACGTAAGCGAGCCATGCCACACCCATGAGCAGAAACGAAAAATTATCAATTCCTTGCCAGGCGTCGCGTTTGACGTCAAAAAAGGCTAGCAAAACAAGCAGCAGACTGCGCAGCTCGAACCAATTGATAATACCGAGCGCAGAGGTGATCACGGTTATTCCTACGGATTTATACCCTGCCGACGGATCTCGCTGTTTCATTTCAAGAAAAGGATCCATACGTGCCTGCGTCCCTCCATTCCCCTTCTACTCTTTGCAGGATGCGCAGCGTGGCTTTTCGCGCTTCTTCGTTTTCCACCAAGGTCGATCTCTTGACAAAGGCTGTAAGCTTACCGATTTTGTTCAAATAAAACTTTCGCGCCCTTCGTTCAATCCGGTTCACTTGCTGAATATTGCCCAGCTTCTGATGCTGAATCATGCGGCAGTTGTACTTGGCCGACCATGTTTCGGGGATCGCGCCTGTCGCTGTAACGGTTTCCAAGTCACGCAGCTTGCCTCCGACCATTTTCTCAAGCAGCACTCTCATATACCATAACGAACCGAGCATAATTAGGCTAAGACCGACGAAGAACGCAAGAAGAGTGAGTAAAATATACGTCATACCGACGCTGCCCCCCTTAGGTCAAGCTCCCCGGCAAAATGGCATGCTGCGAAATGTCCGTCCCCCACCTGCTTCAGCTCAGGAGCCTGCTTTTTGCAAATCTCTTTGGCATACGCGCATCTCGGATGAAAATAGCAGCCGGATGGCGGATTCGCCGGGTTCGCGACTTCCCCTTGCAAAATAATGCGGTTCGACTTCTTGCGCGGATCGGGCACAGGCTTCGCAGAGAGCAGCGCCTCCGTGTACGGATGCTTAGGTGAAGCGAACACATCCTGCGTTGCCGCAGTTTCCACCATTTTGCCGACATACATAACGCCGACTCGGTTAGATATATGCTGGATCACGCCAAGATCATGAGAAATAAACAGGTAGGACAAGTTCAATTTCTCCTGCAAATCCTGCAGCAGATTAATAATTTGCGCCTGCACGGACACGTCCAAAGCCGATACGGCTTCATCGCAAACGATGAACTTGGGATTCGTCGCCAAAGCCCGGGCAATGCCGATCCGCTGCCGCTGCCCTCCGCTGAAAGCGTGCGGATATCGCTCCAGATGGCGGCTGTTCAGGCCGACCATCTCCATGAGTTCGGCGACGCGCTCTTTCAGCTCTGCGCCGTGCGCCATGCCGTTGCAGACGAGCGGCTCGGCAATGATGTTGAGCACCGTCATCCGGGGATTGAGGGAGGAGTACGGATCTTGAAAAATCAGCTGCATGTCGCGCCGTATGGATCGCAATCCCTTAGGATCAAGCTGCAGCACTTCTTGCATTTGACCTTGCCGGTCCCGGAAAAGCACCGATCCTGCCGTCGGTTCGATCGCGCGAAGAATGCAGCGTCCGAGTGTCGTTTTGCCGCAGCCGGATTCGCCGACAAGGCCGAACGTTTCGCCGGGGCGGATATGAAACCGGACATCGTCAACCGCTTTGACGTAGCCGACGTTTTTTTGCAGGAACCCCTTTTTGATCGGGAAATATTTCCGCATATAGCGGACATCGAGAATGAGTTCGTCCGTTTGCACACTCATGAGACCACCTCGGCTTCTTTAAACTCCGTTTGTACCAGCAAGCAGCGAACTTTATGATCTTTGCTGACTTCGACGAGCGGAACGTCCGCTATGTTGCAAACGCCATCGATCGCCAGTTTGCAGCGGGAATAGAAGCCGCAGCCCTTCGGCAAATTCATCGGAAACGGAACGGTCCCTTCGATCGACTCCAACCTTTTGCTCTCCCGCCCGATGGCCGGAATCGAATTCAGCAGCGCCTTTGTGTACGGATGCTTCGGATTATGAAATAAGGAGTCGACATCCGTATACTCAACTACTTTCCCAAGATACATAACCGCTACTTCATCCGACATTTCCGCAATAACGCCAAGATCATGCGTAATAAAAATAACGGACGTATCATGATTGGCCTTTAGATCGTTAATCAGCTGAAGCACTTGCGCTTGGACCGTAACATCCAAGGCGGTCGTCGGCTCATCCGCGATAAGAATCGAGGGATTGCAGGACAGCGCCATCGCGATCATGGCCCGCTGCCGCATGCCTCCCGAAAGCTGGTGCGGATATTCGCTGAGCCGCTGCTCGGGATTGGACATGCCTACCTTGCGCAAAATATCCACCGCCAGCCGGTAAGCTTCCTTTTTATCTTCCGTCACATGGAGCAAAATCGCTTCCATAATTTGATTGCCGACGGTATGAATGGGGGAAAACGCCTTCATGGGCTCCTGAAAAATCATCGCAATCTCGCCGCCCCGGATATCCCGAATTTCCTTCCCTCGCGGATCCAGCTTGACCAGATCCACCGGTTCATTGCGCCCGGCACCGCTTCGCTGCAGGCTAATTTCGCCCTCCACTTCGCCCGGCTTGGGCACGATGCGCAGCATCGCTTGCGAGGTAACGCTTTTGCCGCAGCCGCTTTCGCCGACAATGCCGAGCGTCATGCCGCGTTTGATTTGCAGATCGACGCCGTCTACGGCCTTTAGCACCCCTTCATCCAAATGGAAGTGAACTTTGACATCCTTCATTTCCAAAATAACGTTATCCCTGTTTGCCATTCACGCCACCTCCTACTTGTAAGGATCTGCCGCATCGCGCAGTCCGTCTCCAAGGAAATTAAACATTAACACCGTCGCAATAATGAATGCCGCCGGCCACAGCAGCCAGGGATGATGGGCTAGCGTTTCCAGGTTTTGCGCATCCTGCAGCAGCACGCCCCAGCTCACAACAGGCGCTTGGAGTCCGATCCCGAGGAAGCTTAATGCCGTTTCGCCAAGAATCGTGCCGGGAATCGAAAGGGTTACATTCACGATAATGTAACTGGCGAAGGATGGCAGCAGATGCTTGCGAATGATGCGGAAATCGCTCGCTCCGGCAAGTCTGGCCGCCATAGTGAAATCCTCCTCGCGGAGGGACAAAATTTTCCCGCGTACGACACGGGCAAGTCCTGTCCAGCCAATGATGGAGAAGATTAGAATCAATCCAAAATACGTTTGCAGCGCTGACCAATTCCTCGGTAACGCCGCCGTTAGCGCCATCCAAAGTGGAATGGTCGGAATGCAAATGAGCAAATCTATCGTTCGCTGAATGATGGTGTCTGTCACACCGCCCAAGTAGCCGGATATCCCGCCCAGCGCTAAACCCAAAATGAGCGTCACGATAATGCCCAGAAGTCCGAACGAAAGCGAGATCCGGGCGCCGTAAATAATTCTGGACAGCAGATCGTGCCCCAGCTTATCCGTCCCCATCAGGATGAGCGCGTCTTTCGGATTTTTCAGTCCGAACAAGTGGCGTTCCATCGGGATTAACCCCCACAGCTTATACGGCTCGCCTTTGGTGAAGAAATAAATCTCATACTTTTTTGCCGGGTCCTCGGAGAAAGTGCGTTTAAACGTATTCGGATCGACCTTCTCGCTCATTCCGTAGACGAACGGCCTGAGCTGGAAGCCTTTGTTCGGATCGACGAAATGAATTTTTTGCGGAGCGGCATTCTTATAGTCGGAATACCTTGCATCCTGCAGCGTAGGCGCCAGAAACTCACAGAAAACAGCGACCAGATAAAACAAGATCAGCACGGCCGCAGAGAAAACCGCCATTTTGTGCTTGATGAATTTCCACCACATCAGCTGCCACTGGGAAGCGACCTCGTAGGAATTGTCGGCTCCGACCCGGTTTCGGTTCTTCACCTTGGTCCTTCGCAACCGATTCGCAATCGTCGTCATGGCACTCATTCTGCAACACCCCCGAAGCGTATTCTCGGGTCAACAAACGCAAGCAAAATATCCGACAGCAGCGTCCCGATAACCGTCATGACGCTAAGAATCAACAAGAAGCTTCCCGTTAAGTACACGTCCTGAAACATCAAAGCTTTGAGAAGCATCGGACCTGTGGTCTGCAGGTTAAGTACGATCGAGACGATCGCTTCCCCTGAAATCAGTGCCGGCAGCGTCCAGCCGATCGTCGAAATCAGCGGGTTGATCGCCAAACGCACAGGGTATTTGAACAGCAGCTTGCCTTCCGGCACGCCCTTGGCTCTTGCGGTGATCACGTACTGCTTCGACAACTCATCCAGCAGCATCCCCCGTGTAATACGAATAAGCGATGCCGTTCCGGACATCCCGATGACCACGACAGGAATAATAAGCCTTGGCAGCATATTCATTATTTTGTCCATACTCCAAGGGGCATCCACATATTGGGCTGAGAATAACCCTGTAATCGAAACGCCTGTCTGCGCAAAAATGACATACACAATGATCAAAGCAATGAGAAATCCCGGCATTGCCAGACCGATAAAACCTATAAACGTAAACACATAGTCAAGTGCCGAATATTGATGGGTAGCAGAATAGATTCCGATTGGAATCGCGATCAGCCACACAAAGATCAGGCAAATGAGCGATATGATAACTGTCAGCGCCAGTCGTGGACCAATGACTTCGGTCACAGGCTGATTCCATTGAAAGGAACGGCCCAAGTCACCGTGAAGGATAATATTTTTGATCCAAATGATGTATTGAACAATCAACGACTTATCTAACCCGTAGAGCTGCTGAAGGTTAATAATCGTACTTTCCGAAACCGCTGTTCCCGACTGCTTTAATGTCGCAACATACTGTGTCAGAAAGTCACCGGGTGGAAGCTGAATAATGACAAACACGATAATACTGATCGCGATAAGCAGCGGGATCAGCTGCAAAAGCCGGTAAGAGATGTAATTCAGCATGTGATTCCTCCTTCCAAAAATGTGCCCTGCCTCTGAACGAAGCGTGGAGCCCGGATTAAACGGCCTGCCGCCCTCCGGGCTCTTGCCCGCTCCTGTCCGCCTATTTTCCAAAGAAGAACTGCTCGCCGCTGAAGTTCGCGCCGATCGCGAAGCTCGTGTCATTCGGGATGTTGTGCAGTTTCGCATTGACGATCAGAGGCTGCTTCACTTCCGAAATCGGAATGAAGTAATACACTTGGTCCATCATCACTTGTTTAATTTCAGCCACTTTCTTCTTCGCGTCTTCCGGATTGGCTGCTGCGGCGTCGTTGATCATTTTGTACAGATTCTTCACGTCTGCAGGCGGCTCTTTGCCGTTCTTACCGCCTGAAGTGCGCCAGAGATCCCATTGAGCGCCCCAGTATTGTGTGCCCCAATCTCCCATATACCATAGCGGAGTATGCGTCCAAATCATCGTAGCTTGAATCTCATTGTTCGTATTGCGCGTCGTCCAAAGCGTCTGATCGATCGTTTTCATCGTGACGTTCAGACCGAGCTGCTTCCACATCTCTACGATCAATTGCGTTAACGGTACGATATCCGGCGCTTGCGCTCCGACTTCGAACGGAATGGTAAACACTTTGCCATCCGGTCCGAGACGTTTGCCATCCCCCCCTTTGGTGAGGCCCATCTCATCGAGCAGTTTGTTCGCTTGTGCCGGATCGTAGGTCGGATCTTCAATGCTGCCCGGCTTCGCAAAGCCATAATAGATCGTGTCGATGATCTCTTTGCGGTTCAGCGCCAGATTGAGCGCCTTGCGGAAGCGTACATCCTGAACGACTTTTTGCCAGTTCGGATCGTTGAACGTTTGATTTAAGAAAATATCGGTTGGCGTTACGTGCATGTTGGCCAGCAGTGCTTTGTAGCCGTTTTTCTCATTTTCCCGGTAAAGCGGCATTTTGATCAGAGCTGCCGACTCCCTGGAGAAGTCGACTTCACCCGAAATTGTTTTCAAACCAACCATCTCAATATCCTGTACGAGCGTACTTTGAATCGTGTCGATATAAGGCAATTGATTGCCCGCAGTATCTACCTTGAAGTAATAAGGGTTTCGTTCATACGTCGTTAGCGTTTCCGTCGATTTGGTCATCATCCATGGATAAAGCACAGGGAAACCGACAGCTTTCTTATTCGCAAGTTCCCAGTTCGTGATATCTTTATCGTTGAAAAGATTAAACCATTCGCCAGGCTGGAAGCCCGCTTCCTTAATCAAAGGCTCAAGTTTTTCCTTCGGCGTATATTTTTTGTGGAACTGTTTGAGGTAGTGCGCCGGACGAATAAGCTCCGTATACCCGCGCCAGCCTTGAATCGCGAAGCGGATCAAGATGCCTCCGTACGGACGGTCAAAGATCAGCTTAAAGTTCAGATCGTCGATAACTTCCAGCTTCATTGGAGCCGCATCGGCCTCCCCGCCGCCACGCAGCCAAACCGGGAAGATCGGCGTCAGCTCAGGGTCATTCAAAATATCCTCCACCGTAAACCGGACGTCTTCCGTTGTAACCGGCTGGCCGTCGGACCATTTCAAGCCTTTGCGCATCGAGAAGGTGAACGTTTTTTGATCATCGCTGACTTTGTAGTCTTTCAGAACGTTGCCTGTGATCGTGTCACCCAAAATACCAGGCGTGTTCAACAGCGGTTCATTGCTCATAACGAAAACGTCAGCATCCCAGTTCGGCGCAGATGTAACCGTTCTCAAAACACCGCCGTACGTGCCGATTTCATACTTCATTTGACTCTCCGGAATTTCATTCGTGAATTTATAATCGCTTGGCAAGCGATCTTTCACAGGCGGCAGCCCCTTTGACGCTAAAAACGGAGAATCCTTAAATTCCGTCAATTGCGCAGGCTGTCCGCCGCCACCGTCAGGTGCTTTCGTTGCTTCCGGCGCTTTCGTTGCTTCTGCGGCAGCAGCCGTTGGCGCTGGTGTTGTCGATGCCGGGCTATCTTGACACCCCCCAAGAACAAGCGTCAACATGAGTGCTGAAACCAGGAGTAAAATAATCGACTTCCTCCTTGACTTCATGTGCAACCCTCCGATTTCCTAAAATGTTTTTGAGTTTGTGGACTCATCCTCATTCTTATGGAGAATGCACGCAATTATCAACCTAATTATCTGAAAATTCAATATGTTCACTAAACTCACTACTCATCGTTAAGATCCGACAAGATAAGACCGAATCGGCTGCTCACGCACAAAATGTAATCGCTACCAAGAGGCGCTCGACATCGTTTGCGGCCATGAAAATAAGATGTCCGCTGTCCCGAAACGCAGGCCGTTTAAAGCGGGAATGCCTGACTCACAGAGTGCGTCAAGCAAACGCAAAGAAAGTCCCACAAAGTCACAAACCGCTGGGGGGTGACTTTTGGTTTTTTGGCAAAGTGTTGAGGGCTTATGTGTGTGGTGCGTGCGGGAGGCTTGAGGAGTGCGAAGTGATGCTGGGGGCGGAGGGGTTGGACTAGTGCGGAATGGTGCTGGAACGGGGTTCGGGCAAGTGCGAAAGGCTACTCGGGGCGGGTTCATTGGATGAATACCAGCGAAACGAATAATTTGGGCTGTAAATCGGGTCCTCTCATACCCGCCCCACCGCAGTTAACTCAAAAAGCCCGCTCCAGAAACGGAGCAGGCTGTCCATCCAAGAACCGTGCCTCCACGGTGCCAATTCATTTTACTCACATCTACTCCCCAAGCTCATCTTCACATCTGCTTTCTAAGCTGCTGGGGCGTCATGCCCAAGGATTGCTTAAACAGCCGGAAAAACTGCGTCTTGTCCTCATAACCGACACTGCGCCCAATGGATTCGACAGAATCCTTCGTTTCCAGCAGCATTCGCTTCGCTTCCCGCAGCCTGACATCGTGTACGTATTCCGTGAAGGTGAACCCCAGGCACTCTTTGAACATTTTGCTCAAATAGTACGGGGAATAAAAACTTTCTCGCGCTAAGTCGTTCAGCGTAATATGGCCCGCATAATGCTCCTCGATATAGGACAACAACTGAGGCAGCATGTGATAGGCCGTGCGCAATTCCGAGTTATGCAAGTTTTCTTGCATCGATCGGAACATCCGCGTCAGCAAAAGCGTCGCGTAGCCGTGAAGCATGGCCAGATAGCCGCTCTTTTTCGCGCTGTACTCCGCATACATCGTTTCGAGCAGCTGCTCGACCTCAATCATGCTTTTTCCTCTGAATGTGATATGCGGCGAAGGATTGGCAAGCGAGTCCTTGAATTCCTGAAACAACTTGAGCGGGAGAAACTCGGAAGCGGTTTCAGTAGATTGAAGATGATTGCTCAGAAACTCAGGATCGAACAAAATATTCATATACTGCATATCCTTCTGAATCTCAAAAGCGTGCCGGTCCCCGACATTCATAAACAAAAAGTCCCCGCGCTGTACGGCAAACGACTTCCCGTTCACTTGATGATAGCCGGCTCCCTGCCAAATATAGACCAACTCGATAAAGTTGTGCGTGTGCTCCGGTTCATTCCCCTGTTGATGAAGCTTGTAAAGCGCGATCTTCTCAGCCTGCTGGATAAAGTCAACGGATTGGTACATTTTCATCTGAACAACACTCCATTCATAATGGTCATGTTAGCAGCTGTTTGTGTAAGTACCAGCCTCATCAGCATATCACATCGCATGTGAATTCGTTAGATGAAGATGTGCTTAATTACAATAGTCCTAATAGCTTATTTTCATAGGGCGCTCGTGTCGAATGGTCTTGCAACTCCCTATTAGGCTTTCCTGTACAACAATATCTCGCCCGGCTGAAAGATATGAAACTTCTGTCCCGGATGCTTCTGATACAGCCGGTCCACAAACGGCGATATACCTTCGCTGTTATTCGGATACAGATCAAAGTGAACGGGCACCACCGTATCAAACCGGAGATAAGCTGCCAGATCGGCTGCTTCCATCGCATTCATATTGCCAACGACGCCAAGTCTGTTGCGGAACATATCCCGCCCGTTAATCGGCAGAAAGCCAACATCGACGGAGAAGCCCGACAGCGCTTCAACCAATCCCTCCGTCAGAAGCGTATCGCCCGCATGATAGAGGCATAGGCCGTCCCATTGCAACACGTAGCCTAAGTAATGATCCCAGCCCTCTTCATCCTGAACGCGCGCTTCATGCCAAGCCGGAATCGGGTGAACACGCAGCCCCTCAGCGAACTGCCACGGCTCATGAACGCCAAGAGCCTGCAGCCGGTCCGGAGCAATGCCCAGTGCCTCCAGCGCTGGCAGGCAAACTTTAGGAGCACCGAACCGGCAGTCCGGAGATGCCTCCGCAATGGCGCGCAGCGTACCCGGATCCATATGGTCCATATGATCGTGCGTACATAGAACAAGGTCCAAATCCGTCAATGTCTCGGGCTGCATCGGCGGCGCGTACCGTCTCGCCCAGAACCCATCCGGGAATCCGGAAAGCTGGTCGACAGAAGTTGTCAAATACGGATCGATCGCGATGGCCATGTCATTTTTGCGCAAAATAACGCCAACTTGTCCAATATACTGAATCGTGAGTTGATTAGGCTCAAATA
Organism: Paenibacillus sp. FW126-R14; assembly: GCF_058789495.1. Taxonomy (NCBI): domain Bacteria; kingdom Bacillati; phylum Bacillota; class Bacilli; order Caryophanales; family Paenibacillaceae; genus Paenibacillus; species Paenibacillus sp. FW126-R14. Next base: position 67,429 of record NZ_JBYTBS010000002.1, read on the forward strand.
ACATGAAACTACTCCTTCTTCTTCGTCGTATAGGACGCTCCGAATGCATGCGTCTTCGTCCCTTTAACACCGGGCTTTACGGCAAAAATGCCCCCGGCATGCGGCTGTTCCCCCGCTTGATCCGTCTCCAGCCCTTTCCGGGCCGTCGTAATATACAGGGTGTCTAGCCCCTCCCCGCCAAACACACAGGAAGTTGCTTTCGCTGCGGGAACCGCAATGCTCTCCAGCTTGATGCCGCTCCGGGGATCCCAGCGCGACACCTGCCAACCATCCCAGTGGGCGATCCACAGCATGCCTTCCTCATCGATCGTCATGCCGTCCGGAAACCCTTGTTCGCCGGCAAAATCGATCAAGATCCTGGGGCGGCTGATCTCTCCTTTTTCAGCATCGAAATCGAAGGCCAGCACCAGCTTTTTCATTGAATCAATATAGTACATCTCTTTCTCGTCAAGGCTCCAGGCAATCCCATTGGATACTCCGACTCCCTCGTAAACTTTGCGATAACTATAGTTTGTTTCAAGCACATAGAGGGAGCCCGCAGCCTCTTTTTCGATAATTTCCATCGTTCCCGCCCAAAATCGGCCTTGTCCGTCACATTTCCCATCGTTAAATCGATTTGCTGGCAAATGTGCTTCAGGATCGGCGAGAGGCGTCAGCGTACGCTGCCCCATATGAAAGGATTGAAAACCGGATTGTGTCGCGAGCACCACTTCATCCTTCCCGGCACAAACGACTGCGCCTACGTATTCCCCGATAAGGAAGGATTCATTTTGACCTGTCTCCGGGTAAAACCTGCAAAATTTTTCACCCACAATATCAACCCAATACAGCGCTTTCTGTTCCTCGTTCCAGCATGGACCTTCTCCCAAAATGGCTTTGGCGTCCAAGACAAGCTGCACATTTTTTGAATCCATTTAGAATCAACTCCTCTTCCTAATTGTAAATCGTCCTCTCGCGAATTGGAAGAAGCAGGAACATTTTTCGGCAAAAAAGAAAGGGCTTTCCCCCAGCCACATGCATGACTTTTGGGAAGCCCCTCTTAGGAAACTATGATTTTTAAAAACGATGCTAATGTCTGTGCGTTAACGGTGTCGTGCGCTGCCAGCCGATTCTGGCATCTTCTGTCGTTACGGGGCTGCGACATCCTTTTTGAACGTGATGACATGCGTCCTGCCGAAGGAGTTGGCCACTTGAACGCTCAGCTTTAACGTCGGCGAAGTTTGCTGCACGGAGATCGTATCGTCCCCGCTAACGAACGTCAGCCCCGCCTTGCCAAGCTCAAGTGAAATCGCGCTTTGCGCCTGCGTTGGATCGGAGACGGCAATTTTCAGCTCTGTGTCTGATTCCTTGATCATGACAGAGGCCGGATTGTAGGCGGTGATACCTGCTGCTGAACCCGGATTCCAGAAGTTGGCTGCCGTGATCCCAAGCTTCTTCTCTTTCACCGCGTGCACAGCCGCCGTATTGCTAACGATCTCAACATTCGGCGCGTGGCTGTAAGCTTCCGTTGCTGCGGCATCTTTATGAGGCAGCATGACGTAAGCATACGATGCATTCGAAGGCGTTTGCCCGTGCTCGAACGCCAAGCTCACGTAATTTCGCGTAACCGGCGTATCCGACTGACCGCTGTTAATCTCTTTCCAGCTGCCGGTTCTTGCTTCGCGCAAGGCATACACGTTTGAAGACCCAGGGAAATAATAACCGATATCGGAACCCGGCACATTGCCGGCCAAATGAGCCCAGCTCACATTGTTTACCGTTCCCGACCAGCCAAGCGCGCTCGATTGCAGGGAGCCGTTGATCGTTAGCGCATTGTTTCCGGCATCATTCAGTTTACGATTGTCGATGATCGTTTCAACGGGGGAAGTTCCCCCTGAGCTTTTGGAAATTCCTGCTCCTAAGGCAACGATTTCATCGTCGAACATGAACCACGATTTCTTGCCCTGCAGATTGCTGCCCGTCACTTTATCCATGGAGAAATCCATGCCTGCCGCACCGTAAAGGCCATCGATGGAGGAGCCGCCGACCCAATTTTTCGAGTTCATATACGATGTCCACTCGCCCGGCGTCACGCCTTTGCCGGATTGATCCGTCGTTGTGCCCGGCAGCCGGAACGAATCCACGGTCGGCCAGAAATCATTGCGGTACTGGTTAAGGTCTTGATCGTACAGAAAGGTCATCCCGATTCCCGTGTACCAGCCTTTTAAATTTTCGTTGTTTCCTTTTTCAAAAGCAGAAATCCGGTTCGAGAAAAGACTGAGTCCAAAGCCATAACCGTCACGCAGGTGAACGACCCGGTCCATGCCCGCAAATACTTGATTAAGCTTCAATTCGCCTCTCGGTTGGATCGAAGGATTGTTCATCAGCTCTTTAATCAGCGTCAGCTCATAGATCGGCAGTCCATCCATATAATTGGCATAGGTTGTATCCGTCAAAATCCATTCCTTCGCCATCCGCTTAATCGATAACGCCACATCCGCCGGCGCACCTTCCGCTAAGCGCAGCAAGGTTGTAATCGTGCTTCTGGCGCTGCCCGTGGCTTGTCTGGAAATGCCTCTGCCGTTGACCATATCCATATAAAGTCCTTTATAAATCACGGGCTCGAACGTATCGGAAACCCATTTGTACACATTGTTAACGTTCGGATCCGTTACCGGCCACGGCGAGCCGTTCAGCTCGTAGGTCATATCCGCCGCTCGGCTTAACCATACGGCACCATACCCCGCTGTGTATGCGATATTCGTATGCTGCACAAGAGAACCGTCCTTGTAAACTCCGTCTCCGCTAGTGGTATAAATGAATTCCGGGCCGATGGCATCACGCCCCTGCGTAATTTTTGCGCTGTTGTTGCCGATCACGCCGCGCATCGTAACAACCAGAGCTTTGTCCAGCAAATTAGCTCCGGTTTCTACAACGTTGTTGAGCGTTCGTTTTTTGGGATCAGGAACAAAACGATCGATTGCTTTCATATGCTTCGTGATTTGTGTTGGCGTCAAGTGCTCGTACATAAGCACGAGGACATCATTCATAATTTGCGGCGCGCCGATTTCCCAATCCCACCAGTTGCCGTACTCGGTTTGGGATTCGTTGTAGCGGTTAGCGTTCAGCCAATCCAGCGTGCTTAGGATATCGCTCTTCAGAGCCGCATTGTGATATAAGCTTGAGCCCTTGTGCGAATAAGCGAGCGCCATTGTCTTCAGCCTGCTGTACGCCGTTGTGACTTGCGCCGAATCCGTCGTGCTGGCAAGGTCATTCCAGGCTAGCGTCCGGTTCGCCGATTTGTTGAGCGTATCCCATATGCCGGTTCCATTAGCGTTCGTGACGCTGTCCGCGATTTTCGTCAGGTTGGCGGAAATGTCAGTATCCGAAGGATCGTAGCCGGTGCCGCCTGTCAGCTTGCTGAACCATTTTGTCCGAAGCTGCGCGTACGATTGAAACAGCTCCGCAGATTCAACGTTGACGATACACTGTGCTTTGATCGTGCCATCCGGCGTAGACACCGTAATCGTAGCGGAACCGAGCCCTGCCCCCGTTATGATGCCGCTTGCGTCAACCGTTGCTACGCTTGGGTTCGTCGAGCTCCAGACGACCGTTTTGTCCGCCGCATTCGCTGGAACGAACGTCGGAGTCAGCGCTGCCGTTGCCCCTTGAGCCATGGAAAACGCCGTTTGATCCAACGTAATTCCCGTAACTCCGTTGTATTCCTCCAAGCTTATATCATCAAACCACACTTTTCCCTTGCCGGTTTCAAGGAACGGCTCAATGACCAGCTTCGTAACATTGGCCGGGATCGTCATGAATACTTGCTGCAGCGTCCAGTCCCTGGTCCCCAGCAATTTGGCGGACGCCGGTCCGTCTCCTACTTTGCTCGTGTTATAAAATTGCGTTCGAAAATACGCCCCAGTCCCCGTCACATTCTCCGTTTTCACCCACATTTTAAGCCGGTAGGATTTGCCGGCTGCCACCGTCAGCACGCTCTGATTCACAGAAATCCGGCTTGTTGCAAAAGCGTCAAACAAAATGGATTTGCTCCCTTCATGATAAGTCGTAGAGTCCAAAGATACATTCGCCGTTTGATTCGGCGCTTTCCCGCTCCCGGTTGGAATCCATAATCCCCACCCGGCCGGAGCCGGACTGGCAATCCCGTTCCAACTCGCATCCGGCGTCGTTGTCGTTTGCTCGAAGCCGCCATTGTTTATCAAATTGACAGCTGCGGCCGCCGCCTTAGGATAAGCGCTTTCAAAAAAGGGGTTGAAGGAAACCAGAAGACTCGAAATCATACTGACCGATACTAGCTTGCTCATTTTTCCCATAACGATCACCTCATCGGCATATTTTCTTAAAAGGGTAGCGAGTCGTTCTCAGAGGGAGATGACTCCCTCCTGCTTACTGTCCGCTATGATGAAAACTCAAATCTTTCAGAGCAGCCTCCCCGTCGCTATCCGTAATCTCAAGCATCACGCCACTCACATAGACAGCTGGAATTCGGATGATCGCTTTATGACCGATGTTTCTTCCTTCATAAACAGTCACAGCCCTTCCGCTTTTCTTTGTGATGATCGTTACTGCAAAGCTTCTGACATGCTCGCCATTCGTCAAATCTTCTTGAATCACAATATGATCGAGTAAATGCGGTTCTGTTGGCTCATAAATCCAAGTATTGTTCCTTCTCATGCACTGCGCCATCGTACCGATCGGGCTGCCAAAACGGCGTTGAATTTCCGAACCGAATTCCAAAAGCCGCTGCGCGTCCTTCACGTGAAATAATCCTTCCCGATCGGGTCCGACATTGAGCAGCAAGTTGGCTCCCCGTCCAACGGAGTGATAGTAGAGCCCCATCAGTTCTTCGGTGCTTTTTATCAGATGCTCGTCGGAATCGCTGTAAAACCAATTCGCCCGCAGCTGGACATCGCATTCCGCCGGCAGCCAAAGCTGCCCGTCCAATTGCTCCTTTTCCTCCGTTAAAATCGAAAATTCCGTCGAATCTACGACATTCCAGCATGGTATCGGTGCTATGCCGTCTTCATTGCCCACCCAACGAAAGTCAGGGTCTCCCATGTTAAAAATGAGAATGTTCGGCTGCATCCGACGGATTTCGCCGATTATGCGCTTCCAGTCATAGTCATGCCCCTCGGAGCCGCAGCCGTCGAACCAAAGAATGTCGATGTCGCCATAGTTCGTTAAAAGCTCGGTAATCTGGTTGACAAAATAATCGTCATACGCCTTTGCATCCTGTGTGTAAAAGTCAGCCGAGCCGTCAAAAGGCGAATAATACAAGCCGGGCTTAACGTCATACTTACGGCATGCGCTTACAAATTCCTGAACGACATCGCCTTTGCCCTCTTTCCAGGGCGTTCCCGCAACCGAGAAATCCGAATACCGCGTCGGCCAATTCGAGAAACCGTCGTGATGCTTGGCCGTCAATACCGCGTAATTCATCCCCGCTTCCTTGGCGGTCCGAATCCACTGTTCGCAATCCAGTCCTGAGGGCTGGAAAGCTGAAAGAGACATCGGTCGCTCATCGAAATCGATATACCCTTCATAGAAGGTGCGCAGGCCGAAATGCAAAAACAATCCAAATTCCCACTCTTTATAAGCAAGCTGTTTGGAGGTGGGAATTACTTTCGGCGATGATTGCATGTCATCCGTCCTTTCTTTTCAACTTGCTTTCCTATCATAAAAGAGACTTATTCATATGGGCAATCTTCAATTCTTGCACATGCCCGATAAAAAAAGACGATTCGTTCTAACAAAAAAAGCCGACTAGGCAAAAAAAGCCTATTGGAAGAAAACCCGATTTCCCCTCGGGAACAATCGGGCTCTCCCATCAACGACGGTTATTTCTTCATCTTTTCTTTGTACGCATCATTCGTTTCTTTCACATGCTGCTGGAAGCTCGGGTCGTCTTTAAACGTTTTGACAAATTTGTCCCAATCGTCCAGTGAGTTTTTGCCGATGATTACGTTAACGAGCATATCGTTAAGCTTCTTGTCCCAATCTGCCCCTTTTTCCTGAAAAGGTGCCGTTTTGGTTAATCCGTAAGTCGGATCCGGAATGGAGCTAATCGCATCAATGATTTTCTTGTTTGCCTCAAACACGTCGCTCGGAATGCCCGTTGTCTTGGCTCTCGAATATTTGTCAAAATAACCTGTCACCCATTGGCCTGTCGTATCGCCGGAATATCCTTTTTTCTTGCCTTCCTCGGTCTGCTCGACAAAGCCGTCCGGTTTAACTTTGTAATCCACGTCCGGCATCCCGTATACAGCCAGATTGTAACCGTCTACAGTCGATGTATAATCAAAAACCTCCAGTATTTTCTTCAGCTTAGCTTCATCCACTGATTTTTTATTGATCAGGAATTGACCGTAGAAACCGCTGGCTTGCTCATAGTACGCCTTGCCATCCGGAGCTTTCGGTAGCTCCACCGCAATCAAATTCGCTTTCGGATTCGCTTTTTGCAGCTCAAGATTGTATTTGTAGGCATCTACGACGTTCGCGAACGCAATGCCCGCTTTCCCGGCAACGAGCATATCCTTGAATTGAGCGGTCTTCAGCACAGGGAAGTCAGGCATAATGCCTCCGGCTTTGAACGCTTTATTCCAATAGGCAAGCGCCTCTTTGGCCTGCGGTGTCCACCAGTACGGAATCAGACTGCCGTTCTCGTCCTTCCACTTTGTTCCCGTTCCGAACATGGACAACAAATAGCTGGCCGGCCCCGGCGATCCAGCCAAAACAGCGCCATAGGTATCGGCTTTGCCATTGCCGTCGGGATCTTTTTTCGCAAACGCCTCCATGACATTATAAAGCTCATCCATCGTTTTAGGCGGCTGCATGCCCAGCGTGTCGAGCCAATCCTTGCGAATCAGCATCGCCTCGTGGCCATCGAGCGGTCTGACGCGCGGTATCGAGTACAGCTTCCCTTTCACGGATGCGTTTTTGAATACGTTTTCAGGATATTTAGCCAAATTCGGATAGTTTTTCACATAAGGCGTCAAATCCCAAAATGCACCTTGATCGATAGCATTCAGAAAAGCAGGCGTATAATTAAAATCTTCCACGAAGAGAACGTCCGGCAAATCTCTGGAAGCAAGCAGGGCATTCAGCTTTTCCGTGATTTGAGCGGAAGGAATCCAGCTCAGCTTCAGATTCATATTGAATTTCTCGTTAAGCTTTTTGACAGCTTCCAGTTCCCCTGTCGGAGCCGCTGCGAAAGCAAGCGTCGTCACCGAAATATCTGTAGGCGCAGCGGGCTTGCTGCCGGCCGTGTTCGCTGCCTTTTGACCTCCAGTCGAATTGTCACCGCAAGCTGCCAAGGTTGCCGTAAGTGCTGCAGCCGTCATCAGAACCGTGAATTTTTTTACCATCGTTTTCATAGAAAGACCTCCCGTTTATTATTCCAATCTTATCATCCCTGTTTTAGAAGGAAAACTTGTTCGGCCAACCGTTTAGAAATCGCATCACCCCTTTCAAGGCTGCAAGGCCAAGATTACCCTTTTACGGAACCGACCATCATGCCTTTGACAAAATATTTTTGCAGGAACGGATAGACGACCACGATGGGCAGCGATGAGACGACGACGGCAGCCATTTTGATCACCTGCGGAGGCACAGTCCGCTCGCTTTCCAGCATTGCGGCAACAGAGGGGTCTCCCATTTGCGAAGCAGAGATTAACATCATCTGAAGCAGCACTTGCAACGGTCTCAGCGCATCCCGGTTAATATAAAGAACGCCGCTAAAGTACGTATTCCAATAGGCTACAGCGTAAAATAAGCCAAATGCCGCAAGCGCCGAGACGGAGATGGGCAGCATGATCCGGACAAAGACGCCGATATCGGAGCAGCCGTCAATTTTGGCAGCTTCCTCCAGCTCATCCGGGATATCTTGATAAAAGTTTTTCATTAAGAAGACATACCAAGCGCTTGTTAAGGCGGGGAAAATGAGCGCCCACACCGAATCCATTAAGCCGAGACTGTCCACGAGCAAATAGTTCGGGATCATGCCTGGATTAAAGAGCATGGTCATCAAGATCGCAACAAGGAAAAATTTCTTTCCTTTCAGCCTTTTTCTCGATAACACATAGGCAAGCGCACTAGTAATCAGCAGGCTCATCAGCGTGCCGACGACCGCCAGAAACCCGCTGACGCCCATGGCATTCACGAAAGCGTTCGTCGAAAAAATAAATTCATAAGCCGAAAGGCTCCAATTCTCCGGAATTAAAATGAGCGGTTTGGCTAAGTATTCCGACGGATCTGTAAAGGAAATAATGACCACGTAAATAAACGGCAGCAGTGTGACAAGTCCGAACACCGTTAAAACCGCATAGTTCAGCGCATTGAACATTTTCGATCCCAAGCTGTTGTTCATCTTAGTAGAGCCCCTCCTCGCCGAATTTTTTGGCCACGCGATTGGCTGTCACCACGAGGATAAGGCCAACAACGGATTTGAACAGACCTGCCACCGTCGCGTAGCCGAATCTTCCCTGCTGAATGCCAACCCGATAGGCGTACGTATCGAACACATCGGCCAAATGCGCAACAGGTCCGCTGCTCATCAAGTAAATTTGCTCAAAACCGACATCCATCACTTGGCCGAGCCGGAGGATGAGCAGCACGATAATCGTGCCCCGGATACCGGGCAGAGTAACGTTCAGCATTTGCTGCCAACGGTTCGCGCCGTCAATTTGCGCAGCTTCGTACTGCTCGGAATTGATGCCTGCGAGAGCGGCGAGAAAAATAATGGTGCCCCAGCCCGCTTCCTTCCAAATGCTCTGCGCCGTCAGCATCGCCCAGAAATAGTTCGGCTCCGTCAGGAATTCGATCTTCTCGCCTCCGAACTGAACGATAAGCTGATTAATCACGCCGCTCGCTTGCCCAAAGATCAGAAAACATATGCCGACGATAATGACCCATGAAAGGAAATGCGGCAAATATACGACCGTTTGCACAATTTTTTTGAAAAGCAGACTTCTCACTTCATTCAACAGCAGCGCCACAATAATGGGAATCGGGAAAAAGAACGCAATATTCAGCAGCGAGATCGCCATCGTATTGCGAAAAAGCAGCATAAAATCCGGATTCGCAAAAAATTCATAGAAATATTTGAATCCGACCCACTCACTGCCCCAAAACCCTAAATACGGGGAATAATTCTGAAAAGCAAGCAGCAATCCCCATAGGGGAAAATATTTGAAGATAAGGAAAAACAATAACCCCGGCGCCGCCATGAGATACAAATATTTATCACGCTTGATCGCGGTCTTCCATTCTTGTACCCCTGTGTGCAAGGCACCTTTTTCCTGTTTGATTTCGGTTGGCTCCATTTGCTGCAGCCGCTCCGCTTGACCCTGTAACATTTTTTCCTCACCCTCTTCATGTCTTTGGCATCTTGCTCGCTTGCTCCTGAACAGATCGTACCTGAGGGTGGTTCGATGAACAATGAACAATTCTTGTGCTCGGAAAATGCCATACACAAAAAAAGAGAAACCCCTTGTACTGCCGGGCTTCTCCCTGGAATTATGCTCTTTTCTTGTCAGTTTGCGAAACGCGCAACAAAATATGGGCATCTTAATTTGCGATATCGGTCCCCCGAAATTGCCCCGGCGTAACTCCCGTATGCTTTTTAAAGACACGGATGAAATTTTTAGTTTGATAGCCGACTTTCTCGGCAACGTCCGAGACGGACAAATTCGTTGTCCGAAGCAGGTCGACCGCCCTGTCAATTCGAAGCTTCGTCAAAAATTCGATAAAGGAGACATCCATGGTCTTCTTGAACTGTTTGCTTAAATAGTGGGGGCTTAACCCGCATATCTGCGCGCACTGATCGAGCGACAAATCGAAATGGTAATTGTCCTCGATAAAACGGACAACTTTATGGATTAACAACTCATGCTCCTGATGCTGCTTACCGTGTACATACGTTGTGATCGGCGTTACCAGCTCCGCTTTGAACCATTCATTCAATTCGCGAATTGTGCTGATTTTGCGGATCTGCGTGTAAGGATCGGATTCCGCTTCATCAAGCAATATCGCCGAATCGGCTCCAAGCAAATAGGCTGTGCGAATGGCGGCTGTCAGCAGCCTGTAATACGAAATTTGAATAAGTTCAGGCTTGTGAACGGCTTCCTGCATCGACTTGGCGAACTCGTCCAGCATGCGCTCCGCCTCTTGCCTGTCGCCGATTTGCAAAGAATTTTCAAAATGCGTCTCAATTTCAAGCGGATAACGGTAATGAAGTTCCGATTCGCTGCCGCCCGTATGTGCGATCACCTGATTATCTCCCACAAGAATACGGGAACGGACGGCCATTACCGCTTCTTCGTAGAGCTCAGGCACATCCGAAATCAGCTCGCTTTGACCGCTCATCCCAATCGTCACCGGAAGATGCAAATAATCGGACACAAGCCCCCGAAGCCGTTCAATGAAAGCTTTGACGCCGGACGATCCGGATTCTGAAACAGACTCTTGTTCATAGAACAGCCAAACGGCAATTTGGTCATTGAGCAGATTGATGATAATCCCTTTCCTGTTATGAGAACGCAGCAAATCATCCACAATATTTTTCACCGCGAAAACAATTAAGTCATGGTCACTTTCCTGAAAGCGCGCAGGGCGCTCCGGCTGCAAATCGTAAGCAAGAACGAAGATGCAGTTCTCTAATCCGGCAGGCACGTCGTATCTCCGCAGCATAACGTCCAACTGCTCCCCGGAGTAATGAAGAAACCTTCCCTGCAGGAGCTGCAGAGCAAAAATCTCCCGAATTAACGGCAGTTGATCTCTCAATTGTTGCTGCAATTCGCTGGCTTCACTGCTGAGCTCCATCCAGCGCCTGCGCATAAAACCGACTTCATCCGTTTCCGTGTCATAGACTTGGCCGCCTTTTACTTGAGAGACGAGATTCTGAATCGGACGATAGACACGCCGGGTTCCCCAGAATGCGAAAAGAGAACCGAGTACGAGGCAGATGGCGACAATGACCAGCGTAATGAGTGCGATACCGTTCGATTTGGCGCTCAATTCCTTCACAGGCACGAGATTGATATACTGCCACTTGTTGTAAACGGAGGTGATCGGCGTAACCATGTAATCGGTGCCGTTTACTTCAAAAGCAAAACGCGGCTCCGACCGTTTCTGCGCGACGAGATCAAACAATCCTTCCGGGACAAGCTCCCCTCCTGTGGAAGTAATGAGATCTCCCTGCGCATTGAGGATATACATTTGCTCGCCTTTGTAGCTTACGAATTCCTCCATAATATCTTTAAATAGCGCTTCGTCAATATGAATAAATAAAAGTCCTGCCGGCTCCTTGGCCAGCAGCGGCACTTTACTGATGAATGTAACGCCGTTTACGTTGTAACCAGGCAAATTCGGGTAAGGGCCGGTCACCCATTTGATCTGATCCTCGGAATCAATCTCTTTCCGCAAAGCCTCACGTTGTTGTTCACTTTCTATTTTTCTGCCGCCGTAAAAAGAAGAGATCAAATAGCCTTCGTCCGGGACGTACATTGCGACATCACTGACTTCTTTGTTCCCGTTCTGCAGAGCGGACATTTCCCTTGACATGCTGGAATAAAAGCCAGTGTAGTTCGTATTCTTTAATTCCGTCAAATTCGAGCTAAAAAAACTGCCGAGCATCATTTGAATGGCGTTGTTTTGAATCCGGTCCAGCGTCGAATCGATGCTGGAGGACACATTATTCAATATCCGGACATTCGATTGATTGACTTCCTTTTGCACCGCCGATGCCGAAAACAAATAACTTCCGAAGCCCACGGCAAGCACGGGGACGATTGTCGCGAACAAAGCTAAAGTCACCATATTGCGAAAAAACGTTTTACGCTGAAAAAAGCGTTTCCAATAACGTTCGAGCACTTTGCGCATTGCGAACACCTCACCAACAGATTACTGAGCATTTTAAACGCATATTGGCATGAAATCAATCCTTTCCACGGAAAAGAAGATAACCATGATGGATTTCGAGTGTCATCTTCTCTTCTTGCACGATTTTCTTTTTGGAATCTTTCGTACAACGTGATAGAATGTAGTTTTACAGCAAATAGCTTTTATTTTACTTAGGAAGGTTAAGGTCATAATGCGCGCAGCAAATTTTTTACGTTCGTTTAATTTCTTGTATTTTGCCATGCTTGCCATGTTCGTTTCATTTCTGCCTGTTTATTTAGATGCCCAAGGACTTCCGGCGACCAAGATTGGCCTGATCATCGGTACGGGAGGAATCATTACGATCTTCTCACAGCCCTTGTGGGGCATGATTAGCGACAAAACCAAAACCATTAAAAAGGTTATGCTGCTGCTATTGGCGTGTTCAAGCGTTGTCGGGTATTTGTTGTACACATCCAACAGCTTCATTGTGCTGCTTCTGTTTACGATGTTTTTGTACTTTTTCTTAATGCCGCTTGATCCATTGACGGAAAGCCTGAACTTCCAGACCGCGGAGGCTAATCAAGTCAGCTATGGTTCCATTCGCACATTTGGCGCGGTTGGCTATGCCGTTATGTCGCTGGCCGTCGGCTATGCGATTCAGTATTTAGGCCTCAACAGCTTGGGCATTCTTTTCGGCGGAATCGGCGCGATCAGCTTTCTGATCTGTTTGGCACTGCCGGATGCTCCCGTCACAGGGAAGCCCATTACATTAAAAAGTTTGCGAAATTTCCTAGGAAATAAAGAAACAATTTGGTTTATGGCGTTAATCTTTATTGTTGCCGTTCCCCAAAGAATTAATGACACCTTTTTAGGCGTTTACCTGCGGAAATTAGGCGGTAGTCCCGAGCTTGTCGGGCAAGCGTGGTTTCTGGCCGCAGGAAGCGAAATTCTCGTATTCGCCTTAAGCTTTTGGTGGCTGCGAAAAGGGAAAGAACTTGCCATCATTGCTTTCTCGGCATTCTTTTATTTCATCCGGTTTATTCTGTCCTCGTGGATCACGGAGCCTCATGCGCTGGTCTACTTGCAGCTGCTCCAAACTTTCACTTTTCCGATTTTTTATTCGGCAGCGATCCAATATTTGTACCGCATCGTCCCAGAGGAGTGGAGAGCGACCGGTCAAACCGTGCTGGCCCTGCTGTTTTTCGGGGTGTCCGGTATTGTTGCCTCATATCTGGGCGGATGGTTCTATGAAAGCTTTGGCGGAAAAACGCTATATTTATGGATTTCCATCATGTCTTTTATCGGGCTGATATTTAGTCTGGTACTAAGCGCAATCTATGGAAAAGCGAAGAAACATGATTTGATACAATGATAGGAATAGAAAGAACGGGGGTCCCCTCATGGACTACATTATTTTGGATATTGAATTTAACGGCCGGAAATTTGCGAGCGATTTGCCCATGGAGGTAATCGAGATCGGAGCGGTGCGTCTTAATGACTCCCTCCAGCCTGTCGATGAGTTTTCCTCCTTGATCAAGCCGGTTTATTTCTCCAAATTGAACGGATTTATAAAAAAGAAGACCGGTATTCCCCAAGAGGACATCGATGCCGCCGCCGGCTTTCGCCGTGTGATTGCGAATTTCATCAGCTGGTTAAACCGAAGCGAAGCATTTCTGCTCGTAACGTGGGGCGGCGAGGATTTGAAGCGCATTGTTTTTGATACGCGGATGCATAAATTAGAGGATGCGTACTGGATGAACGCCAACTATTTTGATTTATTGAAGGGCTTTATCCGCTACAAAAATGTAACGAATGATGTCAGCGTCGAAGCGGCCCTGCTCGATTTGCAAATTGAAGCCCAAGGCTCCGCCCACAGAGCGCTGGACGATGCCCGGATGACGGCGCTCGTGTTTAAGGCCATCTTCCAGGAGCTCGATTTCGAGCGGATACAGCAATATGTAGACGTGTATAGCAACGCTAAGGAAAGACGGCTGCTTAAGACAGCTATCCGCTCTATAACGGCGCAGAAAATCGTCCCTACGTGGGAGCTCGTTGTCGAGAAGTATTTTACCGATAAAATGGCGCTCACCGATCCAAGAAAAATCACTGAGCTGCAAGCTCTGTTTGAAGCCGAGATGGCCAAGGGGCCGCAGGTTGTGAAAAAGGCGCCTGCGCAGTAAAGAGCGCGGCGCGGCGGATGAGGCGTTGGCGCCGCGGCTGCTGCCGGAGACGGCCTTTTCGGACGTCTCCGTGCAAAGCTTCGCCGGCTCGGGTTCCGAGACGGCTTTTTGGGGCCTCTCGCGGCGGATTCCATCATCAAAAAAAGCCAATCCACTCGACATGCTCATCATGTCTTGTTGGATTGGCTTTCCTTATATCTGATCAACGCCTAAACGGTTTCTGAAAGCAAGCGTCGGAATGGCGCTCCGCTCGCTGCGTCTTGATTCGCTTTGCTGCATAGCAAGCAGTTTTCCTGTCAGCTCAAGGAACCACATCTCATCTCGCACGGCGAGGGCTACATCGATCAAGCTTTTTACTTGTTCTTCTATATCGAGCGAGCTAACCGGCAATTTCCTGACATCCTGGCTGCTGACTTCCATAACTTTACCGATCGCTGATTCACGGTCTGATGCGATCACGTAAATACGAGTCAAACCTCCCAGTACATCCATGGATTCTACATACCCATGCAACATTTCATCTTGGTTCGTAGTGGCCGTAACCCAATCACTAATTTGATAGTTCATCATCCAGCACCGCCTTTAGCGAAATTTTATTCACTTGCTATACTGTAATTATAATTATTACAGTATCAATTGTCAATGCGGCTCTATTCCAATTATGACTATTCTTTTTCTCATTTATACGATAAACAAAATTTACAATATGCTAATCACTATTTATACTAATAAGGTTATAGTTACTCTATTTATGAGCAAGGAGCCAGCCTATGAGTTCTTCCACCGTTTTAAATGATGAAGAGTGGTTAAAGCTGCTCAAATATGTTGCTGAATCTTACACCGATGTAACTCTCAGCCGAGGGTTTACTTATTTTAAACAGGGACAAGTCGTCTCTCTAAACATTACTGACGCTCGTCTGGTCCAAGCAAAAGTGAATGGGTCAGAATCTTATCGTGTTTCGCTCAACCTGAACAAATTTAGAGAAGGCAGCTGCACATGCCCGGTTCACAGCACTTGCAAGCACCAGGCCGCGGTCATGATGGAGCTTGCGGATCGTCTCGGATACCCGGCAACCCAAATTATGAATGCGAAAATGCAGCTCAAACGGGCAGCAGCGCTCGCAACTTCCGAGTCGGCCATTCTTCAACTGGCAACGATATCCGTCCTTGAGTGGCACACGATTCTGGATCAATTTACTTCCCCGGTTACACCGACGTATGACCAAGGCGTGTACGTTCAGGAGCTGCGCAGTCAACTACGGAGGCTGAACAACTATGCGATCCCTTTTTCCGATCGGGACCGGCCCTTTTTTAACTTGCATCAGGAGCTCTTTCTCCAAAGAAAAATACAAGAACAGAAAGCGCAAAGCAGTACAGGCTACTTTACGTCTTCCGCTACTTACAAAATTTACGATGATATTTTGAGCTTGTTGAAGGAACATGCTTCACAATACCTTCATCCAGAGTCAAGCGAGCGCCTGGAGACGACCTTCGCTTATCTCAGAAATCAGATGACTCAGCAGCAAGGGCACAGTTATCATGATTTTGGCGTCTATTCGGCACTTTGGACGGAATGGATTGCTGAAGACGAAACAGCAGCCAAGACATATGCCGCGAAAGAATTAGAAGCAATAACGCAAGACACAGAGGATAACGTTACGTTAACGCCCTCTCTCTCAGCGGCAAAAGCTTACTTGCTCCTCCTCCTGTCAAAACCAAAGGAAGCTTGGTCAGCATTGGAAAACGGCCCCTCCTTCAAAGAAACGCCGACCTATTTTTTCATCGCTTTCTTTGACTATTTGCAGAATACCCTTCAGTGGGAGGAACTCGTACTGTGGTTAAACCAAACGTTGATGTTCTTCAATAATCCGCGAACACGGGAGCTTGATACTTACGCGAGTTATTGGCAGAAAGCGATCGGTCACTTCCCGGAAGCGGAGGAGCTCATGTGGAAAACATTTGAGCAGCTTCTCCCCCGCTCCTACTATCTTATCGAAGACGTTCTCTATAAGCAGGGCAAATGGAAGGCATGGCTGGAGATGCAAATTGTTTTAGGACACGATCCCCTCTTTCACCGGGTCAGCGTGCTGCAGCCCATTGAGAAAGAAGCGCCGCAGCTCCTACTGCCCTATTACCATCAAGCCGTAAACCATTACGTAAATCTCAAAAACCGCCAAGACTACAAGGCTGCCGTCCGGCTGCTAAAAAGGTTGGAAAAAGTGTACAAAAAAATGAAGCAGCCGGGCCATTGGTATACATTTTTGGTCGGTTTCGTAGAACGGCACAGCAGACTGCGGGCTCTGCAAGAGGAACTCAGGAAAGGGAAGCTGCTCGGATGAGGAACGCTATATTGCATGATTTAACAGTAAATATGACACTTACAGAAAGCGGCGACGCTTTATTCTGGGGAGAGCTTGACGGGCGGGAATTGGCTGGCGACAAGCTGCGAAATCTCTTATTCGCATGGCATGGGCCGTCTTTTTACGGGACCGTTCTGGAGCTGCAGCAGGCTGGAGACATTTCGGTCGTCGTTCTGCCAGCGGATTGGGTGCTGCCCTTCTTTGCGAATCCGGTATTTATGGACATCCTGCATGTAGATAACGGGAATACCGCTATGAAAGCGATGCTGGAAGCCGCGCCTCTTCTGTACCAAGAAGTAAAAGAAGGCCGTTATGTGCCCAGTTTGCACGATTTCCGCAGAGGAGCTCTCGGGTGGACGTGGGACGCCGGGTCTGAAGCGCTGAAAACATTGGATTGGGCGGCATTCGAGAGCCTTGATCCTCTTGGCCAAGGGTTTGCCGGCCTTCGGGCAGCGTTTGCCGCCGTTGTCGCTGCGGAGCACTATGCCAGCGAGGCCGCGCTCTCCGATCTTCGCCGGGATTATCCCGCGCTGTTCCTAAGATCGGCTTCCTCCTCCGCGCTGACGGAAGACGAATGGCTCGCCTCTCTTGGCTGGCGGCCGGATATGGCTCCCTTCCGCCCTGCGCTGCAGCTTTTGGAGCCGGATGAAGAAGACGACACTTGGCGTCTGCGCCTGGTGCTTCAAAACAAACAAGATAGTTCCGTGCTGGCGCCGATTCGCCTCTCGGCAGACGGAACGGCCTCAGGCGCATGGGACAGCAGTTGGAGCCCCTATGTGCAGGAACGCTCTGCCGGCTGGGCGGCCCGGCTGGCCGAAGCTCTGCCAAGCGGAAGCAGCGGCACAGCGCTTTTGGCTGAGCCGCTAAGCGATGAAACGGCTTGGACGTTCTTAACGACAGACAGCCGCCACCTATTAGACGGGGGCTGGAATGTCATGCTGCCCGGCTGGTGGGAGGCCGCTTCCAAACGAAAGCCGCGGCTGCGCGCGAAGGTGTCCTCCGAAGCGGGAGGCAAGGCCCAATCGCTATTCGGGCTGAACGCCCTAGTCGACTTCGACTGGCGGATTGCCATCGGCGAAGCCGATCTCAGCGAAGCGGAATTCGCCGCGCTGCTTTCGCGCAATGAGCGTCTGATCCGCTTCCGCGGCCAATGGGTCTATTTGGACCCGGCTCTGCTTGAGCAGATTCGCAGGCTGATGGCCAGTGTTGACCCGCAGGAAGGATTGTCTTTGCTCGATATTTTTCAACTCCATTTGCTCAGCGAATCGGAGCAAGCGAACACGCCGAAGGGAAGCCCGACAGCCGAAGACGATGCTGAACAGGAAGAACGAATCAAACTGGAAGTTGAGTTGAACGGACATCTCATGGCGCTCCTGCGACAGCTCGGACAGCCGTCGGAACTGCAGGCAATGCCAGTACCGGCAGGATTGCGGGCTGAACTGCGCAGCTATCAGCAGGAAGGCTTTACATGGCTGACCTACCTCCGGAAATTCGGACTGGGCGCCTGCTTAGCGGATGATATGGGCCTTGGCAAAACGATTCAATTTATTACGTATTTGCTGCATCACCAAGCGGAATCCGAGCAGCCCGCTCTGCTCATTTGCCCAACCTCGGTACTCGGCAACTGGCAGAAAGAGCTGTCGCGTTTTGCCCCGGATCTTAAGGTTTTGCTCTACTACGGCAAAGGGCGGTTAAGCGGCGAGGCGCTGTCAGAGGTGCTGCAAAACACCGACATCGTCCTGACCTCTTATACGACCGCATTGATGGAGCAAGAAACGCTGCAGGAAACGGTATGGAGCTCCCTTTGTCTAGATGAAGCGCAAAATATTAAAAACGCTCAAAACAAGCAATCCGCAGCGGTCCGCTCCCTAAAAGCAAAGCACCGGATCGCCCTGACGGGTACGCCGATCGAAAACCGGCTGTCAGAGCTTTGGTCGATCTACGATTTCCTGAACCCCGGCTATCTGGGGAACCAGCGCGGCTTTCAGCATCGTTTCGCAAATCCGATCGAAAAGCATCAGGACGAAGAGCGAACGCTTCAGCTCCAGAAGCTCGTCAAGCCTTTCATGCTGCGCCGGAAAAAGAACGATCCTGCGATCCAGCTCGATTTGCCGGATAAGCTCGAGACGAAGGTCTACCTGAATTTGACCGCGGAGCAAGGAGCGCTCTACGAGCAAGCGGTCAAACAGCTCATGGAACGGATGAAAAAGCTGGAAGGCATGGAGCGCAAAGGCGCGATCCTGTCTGCGTTAACCCAGCTTAAGCAGCTGTGCGACCATCCGGTCTTGCTGACCAAGGAGACTCCTCTTTCCGAGGACAGTCTGCACGCCGAAAACAGCCGGGAAGCTTTCATCACGCGCTCGGCGAAGCTGGAACGGCTCGTTGCCATGGTTGGCGAGCTGCGGGACGAAGGCGACTCCTGCCTGATCTTTACGCAGTATGTCAGCATGGGCAAGCTGTTGGCCGATATTTTGCAGGCCGAGCGGAACGAACCCGTCCTGTACCTGAACGGCAGCACGCCTAAACAAGAACGCGACAAAATGATTGACTCGTTCCAGGCCGCTGACGGACCCGGGATCTTTATTTTGTCGCTAAAAGCAGGCGGTGTCGGTCTCAATCTAACCGCCGCGAACCATGTGTTCCACTTTGACCGCTGGTGGAACCCGGCCGTGGAAAACCAAGCCACAGACCGCGCCTACCGGATGGGGCAAAAAAGGAATGTGCAGGTACACAAATTTATCTCTTTGGGCACTTTGGAGGAGAAAATCGACGAAATGCTGGAGAGCAAGATGAGTCTGAGCGAAAACGTTATTTCCACATCGGAAGCGTGGATCACCGAACTCTCGAACGAAGAGCTTCATGATTTATTCGCTCTGCGCAAGGAATGGTAATGAATAAAAGGCTGCCCCGTTGTCCGACCAGACACGAGGCAGCCTTTTTTTGATTAGTGCAAAGCTTCTAAAGCAACTTCGCGTTTGCCTTCCTTGGCATCCGGCTGCTGCTTGCCGCGCCGCAGGAACAGACCGAGGAAAATACCGCCGACGGCGATGAAAAGCATGACGCGGAATGTGTAGCCGAACGCTTCAGGGGCCACGGCCAGCATCGCTTTTTGCATATCGGCAGGACCTGTGATCGCAATTTTCTGCTCGCTGATCAGCGTCGTGACGCGCGAAGAGAGAACCGTAACCAGCGTAGCCACTGCAAATGAGTTGATCACCTGCTGCATCGCGCTTGTTAGAGAGGTAACACGGCTGACCAAATCTTGCGGGGCTTTCTTGATCAAATGCGAATTGAGCGGCATCATCATTAGCCCCATGCCGGCACCGGCCATAATCAGCGGCAGAAGCAGGTCTTTACCTTCGGTCGTTAAATCGACATGCGAATATTGATAGATCGCGCCTGAAACCAGCGTAAGTCCGACAACTACCAACCAACGGACACCGATTTTATCGAACAAGTAACCGCCGATCGGCATCATGATCCCGGAGGCAATCGCTTGCGGGAACAGCGTCAATCCTGTATCAAACGCCCCGTATCCGCGGGCTTGCTGCAAGAATTGCGGCAGCAGGAAGATCGCTCCGAACAAGCTGAATTGCAGCACCCACTGCACGAAAATACTAAAGGAGAAATCCACAGACTTGAAAACACGAAGCTCCAGCAGCGGAGTTTTGGCTTTCAGCTCAACAATGATGAAAGCGATCAAGGCGACTGCGCCGATGATCATTCCGCCCAGCGCCTTCTCTGACGTCCAGCTCTCTGCGCCTTGAGTAATCCCGTAGGATAGCGCGGCGAAAGCGATCGGCCCGAGGATCATACCAGGCAAATCGAACCCCGGAACGGCTTTGCGTCCAACGGAAGGAAGCTTCCATAATCCAAAGATGAAACTGAAAATACCGACTGGCAAATTAATCAGGAAAATCCAATGCCATGAATGATACTCAACAAGCCAGCCTGCCAGGATCGGGCCAATCGCAGGAGCAAGCAGGATCGGCACGCCGAGCATGCCCATCACTTGCCCGATTTTATTCGGCGGACTCAAACGGAACACGTACGCCATAGCGACCGGCATTACGAAACCGCCGCCCAAGCCTTGCAAAATACGGAAAACAATGAGCCATTCCGCGCTGTTCGGCGTTGCGCACAGGACGGAAGCCACGGTGAAAAGAACAACGGAAGTCAAAAACACTTGTTTTGCGCCAAAACGGTCGGATAACCATCCGGCAAGCGGAATAACCGCAGCAGTTGCCAGCATATAACCTGTAACGGTCCACTGAATCGTCGGCAAATCGGTTTTAAAATCGATCACCAGCCTCGATAAAGCGACGTTCATCGCCGTCGAATCCAGGATAACCATGAAAATACCTGAGATGATGGCGATCAGTGGAACTAAAATGCTTGTAATCTTAAATACCGGCTCCGCTCCTCCGGATATTGATGGTTGACTCATTGACTAGCTCCTCCTTCGACAATAACACATAATCGTGTTACAATTATAAACGGACAATTGTCCGCTACATCATAATACGGACAATTGTCCGCAAAGTCAAATGTTTCTTTTATGAAGAGGAATCGTTTGTTCAGGAGGAGTAGGCATGAAGCATCCGGAAGACCATGAAAATTCGTTATATGAAGACAACATAGAGACAGCTCCACTATGCGGACGACGCGAGGAACGCGATTCGGAATACCGCCAGCGCATCCTTTCCTCGGCCCGTACCCTTTTCAAAACCCATAATATTGAAAACGTCACCATGCATCAAATTGCCAAAGAGGCCGGCGTTGGCCAAGGCACGCTGTACCGCCGCTATGCTCATATCGGAGATGTATGCAGCGACTTGATACGTTCCACCACAACCCAGTTCCTTGCTGCTCTTGAAGCGGATTTGGCTGAACCCAAGCCTGACGTGGCCGCTATGAAGCAACTGTCCGATTTTATTTATCAAATGATCGATTTTGTCGATGATAAGGCCCCCCTGCTTGCGACGATCGTTTCGATGCACACGGATAAACGCAGCTTCAGTCTGCATAAAAAACCGCTTTTTGTGAGGCTGCGCAGCCTGCTCGCTCCACTTTTAGAGCTGGCTGTCGAGCAAGGAGAAATTCAGCCGATCGATGTGACATTGACCGTCAATACGATTCTAACTTCCCTTATTCCTGATAATTACTTATATCACAGAGAAGTTCTGGGCTATACGAAGGAGCAGTTTGCTGAGGGCATTTGCCGGATTTTCGTGAAAGGAATATAGGGCATGAAGACAGGCATGAACATGAACGCAAGCGAGCGCACATTTTGGAAGAAATATCTCGCCAAGGCGAAGCTGGATTTGTCCTACGCGGCTTACACCAAAGTCCAAAAGTCATGGCAGGACGAGAACCCCGCTTGTCCGTTTAACCGGCTTTATTTTATACGCGAGGGCGAAGGTTATGTGAAGATCGGGAATACCACTTATTACCCGAAACCGGGAGAGCTGTATTTGCTTCCAGCCGGCAGCGATCAAGCCTATGGGACGATAAGCGATCATACCTTCGGGAAATACTGGTGCCATTTTACGGCAAAAATCGGGGATTTGGATCTGTTCCAGCTCTTGCAAACCTCCCCCTGCATGAAAGTTCAAAATCCGGACGAACTGGAGCAAACGTTTGAACAGTTGATCGCTTACAGCCAGAGCGACAGTTTAACCTCGGAATTCCGGGCTTACTCGATTCTGATGACTTTTATTGCGGATTTTATCGAACAAAATCCATCTGTCAAGCTAAATCTGACCTCCACGCCTACGTTTGAGAAAATGAACAAAGTTCTGCTCTACATGGAGGAGCATCTCGCCGATAATGTGTCCGTGGACACGCTGTCCCGGCTTGCGCATTACCATCCCAATTATTTTATAAACGCCTTCAAGCAGTTTACCGGCTATTCGCCCATTCAATACATGAATCATCTGCGTTCCGAAAAAGCCAAAGATTTGCTCATGACGACGGAAATGAACGTGTCGCAAATCGCCGATGCCCTCGGGATGGAATTATCGTATTTTTCCCGCATGTTCCGCGAGCAAACCGGCTTTAAACCAACGGCTTTCCGCGATTTGAAGCCAAAAACCATTGAGATGAATGAGTCCTTATAAAAAAAATAAGGCCGTCTCCAAGCCATGAAGATTGGCTGAGAGACGGCCTCTTTCGTATCCTTGCGTTTGCCGGCTGCAAAGATGATTTTACGGATAAAAAGCGTTGGCCTTCGTCGTTGTGGAGCACCAGCGGTTGTTCAACAGGAACCGGATGAGCGACTTTGTAGCCCGCTCCGTGCCAATGTAGTTCAAGGATTCCGCAGCATGCGCGCGGACATACCGGTTCTCGTCGTCCAGCGCGATTTCCAATTGCGGAACGGCAGCCTCAGCCTCAGCCCCTAAGCGGGACAAGGACAGGCTGGACATGAAGCGAACCTGCGCATTGGCATCCTGAAGGCCTCTGGCCAAACTGGAAACGACGCTGTCCAGCGGCGATGTCATAAATCCGAGCGAGTCCACCACGGCGCAGCGGATTTTATCCTCGGGATGATCGAGCAGCTTCGTTAATGCAGGAACCGCTTTGGCGGCGCTCTCCCTCAACTCGCCCAGCGCAAAAACAGCATGCGTTACCGTATCGGCATTCTCATGGTTCAGCGCAGCTATCAACCCGTCGACCGCCTCGCTTCCTGAAACCGACAAGCCGTAAGCGGAAATTCGGGATACATTCGCATCATCGCTAAGCAGTCCTTCCAGCAAAGCATCGACGCCGGACTGCCCTCTGCGCGCGAGATCATAGGCCGCATTGATGGCAGCAGGCTCAGGACCGCCGAGTTTACCCGCCAATTCCTGAATTTGCTGCGGATCTGACGCCGCTTTTCCGGCCAAGCTGCCTACTTCCCCGAATAACCAGTTCCATGTCTCTTCCCACATGAGATCGTGATTGGCAAGCGGAGTGAGCAAGTTGGCAGGCCGCTTCCATTCGCGCTCTTGATTGTTCCAGCTCGGCTGCTTGGGCATTTCGGTGCGCATAAACTCGAACTTCAGCATATAGCGCGGCTCTCCCAAAATGTTCGGCGTGGAACGGTGCCAAATATCGTAATGAATCAGCGCGAACGTGCCGGCCTCTCCGCTGGCCAATACTTCTCCCGGGTGCTCATTCGAATCGAATGCCCGTTTCTGATGATTTTGCGTGCCCGGCATGATGCCCGTAGGCCCCAGATCCACAGGCGTATCCTGCGGGAAATACATAATCATGGCCCAGTTCGGGTGATGATTGCGCACGCGGTCATATCCCCAATAGCTGTCCTTATGCCAGCCGCCCGCAGTCGGCAGCGCATTGAAATGTCCATGTCTGTGCGCATGCATCATATAGTTCGGACCTAATACGCTGGTTAACGCACCGGTAACGACGGGATGATCGAATACTTTTTGCAATTCCCGGATGCGGGGCAATAAATTGTTGCCGGGATTCCCCTCTTCCGCGTACACCGTATTTAATTGCTCAAGCAGATTGGCGTGAAACGCCCGGGAAAAATCGGTTTTCAGAATGAGACACCCGTTTGTAATGAACTCTCTCATTTGCTCGTCAGTCAATAATAAAGGTTGCTGCTCCTGCATAGTTTCTGCCTCCTTATGGCGTGTGTGGAATGCTGTAACATACCCCTATTATAGAAAAGACGATGGAGATACTTAATAGACATTCTTAATCAGAGATAGCACAAAACTAAGATAACATCATACCAACATTTTTAATGAATCGATCATCTTAATCTTGTGCTAACATGCCTGAGAAAAGTACTTATCTACGGCTATCCCGTTCCTTAAACTGAAAGTTGTACAGAGAATGAAGGCTGGAAGGAGGCTTACTATGGCGCATGACTTTAGTCAAGGAACAGATAGTCTGGTGATGAACGAAAAGGACGATGTCGCAACCGTACTCCGCGATGTCAACCGCGGCGAGTCCATTCATTTTTTAAAGGATACCGTCTTGCAAACGCTGCCGTTACAGGACTCCGTCCCGTTCGGGCATAAAGTGGCGATCCGTCTCATTAAGCAAGGTACCGAGGTATATAAATATGGAGAAATCATCGGCAGAGCAACCCGCGATATTCAAGCAGGCGAACATGTTCATGTGCATAATATCGAAGGAACGCGCGGCCGCGGCGATATGGCGAGAGCGGATGTTTCTTAAACAGGTCAAGGAGCGTGCGAAATGACGACAATCATGGGTTATCCAAGAGCGAATGGCGATATCGGCATCCGCAATCATTTAATCATTATCCCGACGGTGATTTGCGCCAATCACGTGTGCAACCGGATCGCTCAGATGATTCCGGGGGCTGTTGTTATTCCGCATCAACACGGATGCAGCCAAATTGGGGACGACAAAAACAGAACTTTTGAGGTGTTAGCCGGAACCGGGAAAAATCCGAATGTGGGCGCAGCCATCATTATCAGTTTGGGCTGCGAGGTCATCGACCCTGCTGCACTGGCCGAAGTCATCGGGGCGACTGGCAAACCGGTAGAGGTGTTTGATATTCAATCCGTCGGGGGTTCTGTCAAAGCGATACAGCATGGCACGGAACTGGCCAAACGCATGCTGGCTCAGTTGGCTCAGCAGCCCAAATCTCCGGTTCCGCTCAATAAATTGAAAGTAGCGGTGAAATGCGGCGGCTCGGACGCCACTTCGGGCTTGGCCTCCAACCCGGCTTTAGGTGTTGCTGCCGATACATTGATGGATGCCGGAGGCAGCATCGTAATCGGGGAAACAACGGAAATTATCGGCGCCGAGCACATTCTGGCCGGCAGGTGCTCGTCTCAAGCGACGAGCGACAAGCTTTACCATGCGATCGAACGCTTTGAGCGGGAGATTGAACGGATGGGGGCCGATATGCGCGGAGGCAATCCGAGCCCCGGCAATATCGCCGGGGGACTCTCCACAATCGAGGAGAAATCGCTTGGCTGCATCAGCAAATGCGGGACGCATCCGATTGAGGACGTGATCGGCTATGCGGAGCAAATTCCCGAGCACGGATTGTACTTTATGGATTCGCCGGGCAACGACATCGAATGCGTATCCGGTATGGCGGCCGGCGGCGCGCACATCGTCTGTTTCACGACGGGCCGTGGAACGCCTACGGGCGCAGCCGTCGTCCCGGTAGTCAAAATTACGGCGAACAAATTCACTTATTCGAACATGGAAGATAATATGGATGTGGATGTGAGCGAAATGCTGGCCGGCACCTTGCAGCTAGAGCAAGCCGGAGCACGCATTTGGCAGGAAATCTGCAATGTCGCCGAAGGCAAACTGACGAAATCGGAAATTCTCGGCCATCAAGAATTCAGCATTAACCGGATCGGGCCGAGCTTATAGAATTAAAGGACTGCCGGCATCACGAACGCGTACACGACGATAAAATGGCAGCCGCTGCCGGCAACGACGAACACATGCCAAATGGCATGATGATAGCGTAATTTCCGCCATAGAAAAAATAAGAGTCCGATGCTGTACAAAATGACGCCCGCTACGATCCATTGGATAGCAATCACAGGAAGCCTTTCCTGCAGCGGCGCAATGAACGAAGCCATCAATCCTGCAAGCAGCAAATACAGAAGCAGTCCCCAAGGGATAAAACGCCGAATAATAAATTGAATATAGCGAACGCCAACCAAAGCGAGCGTCCAAATCAGCAACAGCATGGAGTAGCCGAGCGTTCCTTGCAGCGTAATCATGAGGAAAGGCGTGTATGAGCCGGCAATGGCGATAAAAATCGCGGCATGATCCAGCACTTCAAAGCGTGCCCCCCACTTGCGCGAGCGGGAACAATGCAGGAGTGTCGATGATAAATACACCATGCAAAAGGAGAGGCCGTAAATCATATTGCTTATGGTATAAGCGATATCGCCAAACATGGCGGCGCGCTGAAGCAGCAGTACGAGTCCGAAGGCGCTGAGCGCCGCGCCGATGCCATGGCTCAAGGCATTTAACCGTTCCTCTTTTAAGTGAAGGCTGTTATCCATGCGAAGGGGTCACTCCTTTCTGATTATCCCTAGTTTTTCCCTTGGTCGGGACTAGTATGTAATCAGATCGAAGCGACCCTTATGCTTGCAGCTGAGGCTCTGGCTTTCGTTATTCGCCGCCAGGCTCAGCGTGTTTCTTTTTAAGAAAAAAGGCAAGCTCCTTTCGATGCTTAAACGATATCAACGCGAAATTCCCCAGCCAAATCCACAGAATCGCGCTCTGATATCCGCCCAGGTACAAATATACGCCTAGAAGCAGCATGCCGAGCGTCACCTGCAAGCCGTCTGCCTCAGGGGATGTGCGCCGGCTTCTAGCCAGCAGCTTCGCGGCCGCCATGCCGACAGCCAAGATCACCGCCAATGCGAGCGAAGCCTCGAAACGCGTCAGCGCGCTCCAAACGCCGAACGTAACCGCGATTGCTTTGCCGCCCTTCCCCTTTAGAAACGGCGAGAACGCATGCCCGAAAACAGGCGCCAGCGCAATGGGAATGAGCGCATAGCCCTGAACACGGGTATGTTCCAAGTTAAATCCGAAGATCCAACCGAGAATCAGATATCCTTTTAAAAAGTCGAGAATAATGCCTGCAAGCCCTAGCTGATACCCCGCTGCTCTCCACAAATTTAAGGCGCCCGGATTTCCATCTCCCACGTATTTAAGGTTGTGCCTGCCCATTCGTCCAAGCCAATAGGAAAACATCAAAGATCCGGATAAGAAAGCGCAAGCCGTCCAAAGGATGGTCATAGCTCCCGCCTGCTTCCTACCTTGACCTGCCTTCCCTTCCATGCCACATGGCCCAGAAACACAACCTGATACACCGAGTACAGCATGACAATGATAAAAAATAACGTCGAGCATATATGCAGCACAGGCATAATGAATCCAAATACACCGACATACCTGACAAAGTAAAAGAGCTGCAGCATATAAATCAAATAGCCCATGAACAGCGGCAGCCACCAAGACGTATGGAGGAAGAAAAAGAACGTTTCCGATACAATCAATCCGGCAACCCAACAAGCAATCAGGAGGATGGTTCCGCTCTTCATCTTGGCTGTGCCCAGCGCGGCTCCTTTGCCGAAGCCTTGAATTTGGCTTGCCATCCCCTGTGCATACATGCGAAAGGAAACAAGCCCGCAGCCGATGAAATTCGTCACTTCGATCCCCGCTTTGCGGAAAGCGGCTCCGAGATTCAGGTCATCCAGCATCTCCGCTTTAATACTTTCATGTCCTTTAATTTTCTCGTAATCTTCTCTCGTCGTTAAAATGCAGGAGCCGTAAAGCCCCTTATTGGGGTTATTTTTCTCAAAAGGGGACGTGAAAGCAAATACCCCCAGGAAATTAAAAATAAGAGCAAGCCTTTCCGTGAACTTCACCGTGTAGTGATAAGGTACGACGGATATAACGCCCCCTGCTTGATGTCTTGCCATGATCAGCGATTCGAGCGCTCTCGGCACCAGCCGGATGTCGGCATCCAGAAAAGCGATCATATCCCCGGTGGCATGCAAATAACCATTCCAGACGGCCCAGTTTTTTCCTGTCCAGCCTTGAGGTAGACTGGGGTTGGAAATGACCGTAACCCCGTAACTTTCCGCAATTTCCTTCGTGTCATCCTCCGAAAAATCATCCACCACGATAATTTCATACGGTTCCAGGGTTTGTATCTTGAGCGCATGGAGCAGATGCGGCAAATTGCAGGCTTCATTCCTCGCCGGAATAATGACGGACACCTTGACTTTGTCCGCTCCCGGCACATAACCTGCCCGGATTACATTTTTCCTAAACAGCACAAAACCGGAGAGACACCCGATTACGCAAATCAACGCAATCACCATCCCAGAAACCTCCTCTATCGCTATGATTGAAATCCCCGTTTCTGAATCGGAAATCCGGCTTGTATTGATGTATATGAGGAGAGAAGTCGCCGCATACGAACATTTCTGCGATTGTGTTATAATGATCCATATCAACTTATTTGGAGGCAATTTGACATGAAAATTTACGTCATCCTCTCTTTCGACGGCGAAGAAATGGAAAATGTTTATGTAGGCCCGGACGAGGAAAAAGCGCTGTCGCTAAAGCCAGCCGACTTCGATAACTGCGAAGCCCTGTTCGTGGAGATTTGGGAAGACGGCGAGAAAACCGATGACTACCGGTTAGAAGAATAATGCATTTTATGACATAAATACATAGAAAGGCGGCACCGAACATGGTTCATGCATTCACTATTCAGCCCCAGGCGTATACCAGCTTCGAAGATGAAACCGAGCAGCTGGAACAGTGTAAGGAATGGGGCTTGCTTTCCGAGAAAGCGGCCAAAACAAAAGCATTTTTCTACAAAGGCAGCGGCATGAATATGCCATGCAGCATCGTCGGCTTCGTAGATAAAATGACCGCTGTCATTGAATTCGACAATAAACAGCTGCACTGCATCCATCCTTCTTATTTGAAAGAGATGCAGGCGGCCAATTACAGCCAAAGACTTACGGGAACAGCTGACGAAGATACTGCTGGAGCCGAGGCTGCTCAGTCAGACAGCGATGCTCCGGCAGCCGTCGTGGAAGCTGCGACAGAAGACGGCACCACTGCCGTGCAAGAAACCGAGGAAGCTAAAGCACCGAAAACCAAACAGCCGAAAGAAAAAACGAAAAAAGAAAAAGCCCCTAAGCTTGAGCTGCCTGAGGATAAAGTGAAAATGATAGCGACGGTTCAGGAATTTACGACCGTACCGAACAACTTCTCAGATAATGACGATGAGGTTGTCATCTACGAAGCCGTTTCCATAACGGAGCCCGCGATGGAAATCGGCACAGCTTGGTCCAGCCACAGCAACACGCTCAAAAAGCTGGAACTCGCAATCGGCGATACGATCACTTTCGAATGCAAAATCGTGGCCAAGAAGCTTAGTAAGCATCCTGTGCCGTACAAGATCAACAATCCTGCTAAATTACAAAAGGTAACGGCGGAGTAACCCGCCTTGCCTCATTCCAAAAAGCTTAATCCATCAGCATGCTTATGCCGGGATTAAGCTCTTTTAACGCTGCCGGAGCAGCAGAGGGACGTGTTTCCTATGGCGTACATCCAAAATCTTAACTTCAGCGAAAGCCCGCTCTACTTTGCCTATCGCCGCCAAACGATCGGCAACGAACAGTTTCACGGCACCTTTCATGCTCATCAAGGCGTTGAAATTCTCTTCGTTCATGAAGGTCACGGCACGCTGATCGTCGATCAGAAGAGCTATGAAGTCAAAGCAGGCATGCTGTGCGTCTTCCAGCCTTATCAGCTTCACCACATTCAGGTGAATCCGGACACGCCGTTCATCCGCTCGATTGTCCATTTTGAGCCGTTTTTATATGAGCCTTATTTTGAAAGGTGGCCGAGTCTGCTCGCTTTCTTTAAGCAAATGCACAATAGCAAGCTGCCCGCGCCTTGCATGTACAATATCGGCGAGCCGGAGTCGCTGCTTTCCCTCTTTCCAAGCTTGAACGAGAAAATACCGAGCCTCTCCAAGAAAGACTATGTTGAGGAGTTCTCTTTATTTCTGGTCGCTTTTTTTCGGGCTTTCCGGCCAATTTGGGAACGCAGCGAAGTGCAGTTCGACTCCGGACCCACCCGCCACAAGCATCAGGCAGAGCGCATCATGCGCTGGCTGGAAGAACATTACACCGAGCCGCTTCGCCTTGAGCATATGGCCGGCGAGCTTCACCTGTCTCCCTACCATCTGTCTCACTTGTTCAAAGAATGCACAGGAAGCTCCATATCCGATTATGTAACAGCGCGCAGAATGCAGCAGGCTGTCATGCTGCTGACTTCAAGCGAACAGTCGATTGCCCAAATCGGCGAGACCATCGGCATTACGAACTGCTCCTACTTCTGCAAAATGTTCAAAAGCCGAATGGGCAGCACGCCTCATCAATTCCGGCTGCAGTGGCAGAAACAGCGTTGACTATGCCTGCCTCGACGTCCCTATTTGTAAGTGCTTCCAGTAGTAATCGCCGCAGCTTCGAAATTTTCGACCGACTTCTTTTTTTCATAGAAATGGGTCGCATTCGCTTGCACGCCTGCTCGCGTATAGAAGGCATCCTCCGGACCGATCGGGAACTTCACCGGTTGTCCCGTACTTGCCGATTTATAGATGGCGGTAATTAATTCAAGCGTTTGCCGGCCGCTAATGCCGTCGATCAACACCGGCGAACCCGTTTCAATCGCTGTCAGCACATTGTCAATTTGGCCTGCATGGCCTTCATGCGCGACTTCCGGCAGACTGTCATAGTAATCCTGCAGCTGCGACTCCAGCTCCGGGTTAGGCTCAGGGAAGCCATTCGCTTTGGAAAGCGAGGCTTTCACCTTCCACGGTGCGGACACGCGCGCTTTGGCCCCTTGGAAAATCAACTGCTGCTCTTCCCCGTGATGAACGACGGAGGAGGTCAGTTGCCCCAGGGATCCGTTCGGATAGCGCAAAATGCCGATCGAAATATCTTCAACCTCGGCATTATCGTGAGCGACATTGCTCATCATTGCCTGTACTTCGCTCGGGCTGCCCATCATCCACAGCAAAGCATCGATATGATGCACCGCATGGTTCAGCGTCGGGCCTCCGCCTTCTTTCTCCCATGTACCGCGCCACCATAGATCATAGTACGAATGGCCGCGCCACCAGAACGAATCGACCTGCACATGCAGGATGTTCCCGATGAGCCCGCTGTCCAGAACCGATTTCATTTTCATCATCGGCGTTTTGAAGCGGTTTTGCGCTACGACGGACAGCAATTTCCCCGTGCGCCGCGCCGCTTCATTCATCATATCGCATTCTTCGAGCGAAGACGCCATCGGCTTTTCCACCATCACATGCATGTTTGCCTCCATGCACTCAACTGCCAGCGAGGCATGGGTATATGGCGGCGTACAGATGGAAACGAGATCGATCCCCTCTGCGAGCAGCTCTTTATAATCTTTTACAGCTTTGGCATTCAGCCCGTAATGGTCAATTCTCTCCTGAGCCTTCTCCACATAAATATCGCTAATCGCCACAATTTGGCAGCGATCCGGAAATTGTAAATACGCTTCGATATGTGCGGTCGAAATCGCTCCCGACCCGATAATGGCTACCTTCAGCATGCAAATTCCCCCTTTGGCTTCTTGGATCAAGCTTATCAGGATTTTTTTGCCAAATGTACGCACATCTTGTGAAAAAATACGGCTATTTTGCGGTTGCAGTCAGCTGATATTGCCATGCTAGGCGCTGGATTGCTTGGATTGGTAGAAAAGATTTTCCTGGATGTTGGATTAACTGGAGAAACTCCTGTTATTTGTTAGCGCCAGCCGCGGTTTCAAGCAAATAACTGCAATTCTCCCGTTAATTTGCGCTTGAACTGATCATTTGAAGTGATCAGGCTGATTTTACGGGAGAAATTCCCGTTAAACATTCCAGAATCGACGATGAGTTGAAATTAGCTGGAGTTTTTCCAGCTAATTAATGCTTCATCTTTCGTCTGGCTTCCAATTCCTTCTTCAGGGCATGCTCAACAGATTCCGCGAGAATATCGAATTTCTCTGCAACCGAATAACCCAGCACGACTCCGCAGTGCGTACACTTATGCAGTTGCAGATCCGTCATGTTGGAACAATTTCTACACTTGATCACCGTAAACCAAACCTCCTAGAAAGAACGAATTGTAGACTGCACAGAAAATCACATTACTCGGCATCCGCCGCACAGCGGAATCCGATATTTCCAGTCGAGCTGTCCGGCGTGTTCTTGCTCCGCGCGGCCACCCGGTACCTGTTGCAGTACGATTTGTGGCACAAGTAGGAACCACCGCGCATCACGCGGGCTTGGCCGTTCGGAGGTCCAGACGAATTCACGCGTTTGGCTTTGACATGATAGTCCGGGCTGAACCAGTCCGAACACCACTCCCAAACGTTGCCCGAAACGTTATACAAACCATAGCCGTTAGGCTCGAACGCTCTAACCGGCGCAGTGCCCGCATATCCGTCGCTGGCATTATTTTTGACCGGGAATTTCCCCTGCCAAATATTGCACATATGCCGGCCGCCCGGCTTCAGCTCGTCCCCCCATGGGTAGCGCTTCTGCACCAAGCCGCCGCGAGCTGCGTACTCCCATTCGGCTTCCGTGGGAAGCCGCTTGCCGGACCATTTGCAGTAAGCCAGCGCATCTTGATAGGACACATGAATAACCGGGTGATCCCACCGATCCTCTACATTGGAATCGGGTCCTTCCGGGTGCAGCCAATCCGCTCCTTCCACAACCCACCACCACGGGGTTTGCTGAACGGCGGATTTCACTTTCTGAGCTGTCGCTTCGGACACAAATAAGTGAAAGACGAAGGACCAGCCGAACGATTCCGCTTCCGTCCGATACCCCGTTTGATCAACGAATTGCTTGAATTCCGCATTGGTTACCGTACAAGGATCTATGTAAAATGGCTTGACCGTTACCTCTCTGACCGGCCCTTCGCCATCGGCAGGGAAACCTTCTTGGTCGTCCGTCCCCATGAGGAATGCGCCGCCGCTCAAATAGATCATGCCCGACTTGTCCAAGGCTTGGCTGACGACAGGGCTATTCGCAGGCTGCGGAACTTGGGCCGCAGCCTCAGTACCCGGCTGAACTTGATCTGCCGAATCCCGGCTTGCTGAACAACAGGATTGATTGGCTTTCAAATAAAGCTCCTCCTCTTCATTTTGCAAAGAAATGATATGCTTTTCTATACAACAAGGATATCACCTTCCATGTCAACAAGAAAGGACCCGTCGACAACCTAATCGACGGGTCCTTTCTTCTTATCCGCTAATCGCGGCGGTGGACTTGCGTATCACAAGCTCCGGCTTAAGCACTTGCGCAAGCTTGGTCTCCGACGGATTCGCCAGCTGCGCGATCAAAAGATCAACGGCCAGCTTCCCCATCGCCTCAATCGGCTGAGCGATCGTTGTCAAAGGCGGGTCTGTCACGGAGGCCAATATAGTATCGTCGAAGCCGACGATCGACACATCCTCCGGAACGCTCAAACCTAAACCTTTGGCTGCCTGGAGTGCGCCGATGGCGAGCAGGTCGTTACAGCAAAAGATCGCCGTAGGACGCTCTTCCTGCTGGAGCAGCTCCAGCGCTTGGCGCTTGCCGTCCCGAAGCAGATCGAAGCCGCCGGACTTTACCCAGGCTTCCGGAAGTTCAAGGCCCGCGCCCGTTAACGCTTCGCGGAACCCGCGAATCCGCTCCCGGGAGGAGCTGACCTTCAAATGCTCGGCCAGCACGCCAATGCGGGTATGGCCGAGCTCCAGCAAATGCTGCGCTGCCAGTTTGCCGCCTTCGAAGTCCCCGACATGCACACTCTGCACATAGGGACTCGCCATCTCCCGGGCGATGGAAACGATCGGAATCGACTTATTCGTCAATGGAGTCAGCAGCTCCATATTGTCCATGCCAGTCCCGATGATCATGCCGTCCACGCTTTTTTGCTGCAGCAGCGTCAAATACCGCTCAATCCGCTCATCCTCATTATGCGTAGAGCAGATGACGATGCTGTAGCCGAGCTTGTGTCCTTGATCTTCAACCGCATGCGCAATTTCCGCGAAAAAAGGATTGGAAATATCAGGGACGAGCAGCCCCAGCGTGAACGTTTTTTTGCCGGTCAAGGCTGCAGCAATGACGCTTGGCCGATAATTTAACCGTTCCATAACGTGAAAAATTTCATTGCGCCGCTCCTCGCTGATTTTCCCCTTCCCGTTAATGACCTGCGAAACCGCGGCTATCGAAACACCCGCTTCGCGGGCTACATCATATATGGTTGCCTTCATGCGCTTCTCCTATCGTTGATTCTTCCACATTAGATCATTAGATTCTATTATGCTCAGAAGGCACCCAAGTTGCAACCCGCGTAGTGCAGCCCTTATTCGCGAGGCTTGGTCATCAGCCAGGCGTGATCGGGATCGTTATGGAACTTCCATGTCCTCACAGGACCGGCCATGACGTTCAAATAGTAAACTTCGTACCCTGGAGGCGCGCACACGGGATGATAGCCTTTAGGCACCAGCACGGTTTGACCGTCGCGCACGACAAGCGTCTCGTCCAGCGAGCGGTCGTCCGTGTACACACGTTGAATGGCAAAGCCCTGCTCAGGTTGAACGTGGAAATAATACGTTTCCTCCAACAGCGATTCATCGGGGAGCGAATCCCGGTCATGCTTATGCGGCGGGTAGCTGGACCAATGCCCCTCAGGTGTAAACACTTCCACGACCAGCAGGCTGTCAGCCGGCTCCTGTTCAGGGAGTATATTATGAATCCTGCGCTCGATATTCCCGTACCCGCGAGTCTCGACGCCGACCTGCGCCGGTGCGATCAATCTGGCCGGATAACGGCCAAAGCCGGGAGCGGCGCACACCGCCAGCTCTAACTCCGTCAGCGCTTGAACCTCGTAGAAATCGTCGTTCGGCACATAAACGGAATAGGGCGGAATCTGCTCAAACACGCTCATCCGCTCGCCGATAGCTGACCACGATTGGAGCTTGGTGGCAACATCCGCTTTCCCGCTCAAAAGAACGAGACAGATTTCATTGCTGCCCGTTTCGCGGCGCAGCACTTGGCCTTGAGCAAGCTTGACAACCTGGAACCCTACATATTCCCATCCGGCAGACGCCGGTGTGACGGTTAGGACGACACCTTCCTTATCCCCCTCATGCGCTTTTACGATCAGATTTGAATCCGCCATGATATCCCTTTGCCTCCTGTCTTATGATTGAGCTACGGGCTGCTGCGACCGCAGCTCGCTGAGTTCACTGATTTTCACCGGACGCTTCAGCAGGCTGGAAAATTTAGCCGCCAACGCGATGCGTTCGGCTTGCAATCCGTCGAACCCTTCGACAGGCAGCGCGTGACCGTTCACTAAGCTGTCAATGAACATTTGAGTTTCAAGGGTATAGGCCGCATTATAACGCTCCAGGAAGAAATGCAGCGGTTTATCCCGCGTGATGCCCTCGGCCGTGGAGATTTCTGCTGTATTCGGATGATCGTTGGTTACGGCGACACTGCCTTTGGAGCCGAAAACTTCGACCCGCTGATCATAGCCGTACACCGCCTGACGGCTGTTATCGATGACGCCGAGCGCACCGTTAGCAAAGCGCAGCGTCACAATGGCCGTATCCACGTCGCCATGCTCCGCGAAGACCGGATCGATCAGCACATTCCCCTGCGCATACACTTCCTCCACTTCGCTGCCGGTAACGTACCTGGCCATATCAAAGTCGTGGATCATCATATCCATGAAAATGCCGCCGGACACTTTAATATAATCCGGATGCGGAGGATTCGGGTCGCGCGATGTGATTTTCACAATATGCGGCTGTCCGATCGTTCCGCTCTGCACATGCTCGCGCACCCGTATAAAGTTATGATCGAACCGGCGGTTGAACCCGATTTGCAGCTGCACGCCTGCTTGACGCACGGCATCCAGCGCCTCTTCGGTCTGCGCAATGTCCATCGAGACCGGCTTTTCACAGAAAATGTGCTTGCCCGCCTTCGCCGCTTGCTTAATCAGCGGAACATGCGTATCCGTCGACGAACAAATAAACACTGCATCAATGTCCGGATTGGCGATTAACGCCTGGCTGTCCTGAACGACCTGCTCGATGCCTCTCTCCGCTGCCCAGGCTTCCAATTCCGCTCCGGCAAATAAATCACTGACAGCAACAACTTCAACTTGCGGCAATCTCAATAAATTATCGGTATGAATTTTTCCGATGCGTCCCGCACCGATGATGCCAACTCTGATTTTCTTCATCTTACGTTCCCTCCCGCTTTGCCAGCACTGCCAAACAAACGTATTTTCGCTTTAACGGACGCCTTAATCGCTTCCCGCGCAGGGATCATATAATTGCGCGGATCGTAAGCTTCCGGGTGCTCTTGTAAAAAGCTGCGAATGGCCGCTGTGCAGGCTGCTTGATTATCTGTGTTGACATTGATTTTACAAGTCCCCAAAGCAATTGCCTGCCGAATCTCGCTCTCCGGCAGACCGCTGCCGCCATGCAGAACGAGCGGCAAACCGGTTAACCGCTGAATTTCTCCCATCCGGTCGAAGCCCAGCTTAGGCTGACCCCGATAGGGACCGTGGACGGAACCCAGCGCAGGCGCTAAGCAGTCAATCCCCGTCTCATACACCAATTTAACGCAATCCTCCGTCACCGCGTACATGCCCTCGGCTTCATCCACGACCAAGTCGTCCTCTCGTCCGGTAATTCTGCCAAGCTCCGCTTCCACGCTTGCCCCAAGGACATGGGCCATTTGCGTGACCCGGTTGGTCACGTCGATGTTCTCGTCCAGCGAAGCGTGCGAGGCGTCGATCATCACCGAAGTGAACCCGGCGTGAAGCGCCTTGACGCACACTTCATAGGTTGAGCCGTGATCCAGGTGCAGGGCGACGGGCACGGTAATGCCATAATGCTCGATGAGCGTATTGACCATCCCCACAATGCAGGGGAGACCGCCCATATACGGGATGTATGGCTCGCTGACACCGAGAATGACAGGCGCCATTTCTTCCTGAGCCGCCTGCAGGATCGCCTGTGTGAACTCTAAGTTGTTCAAATTAAACTGCCCGACGGCATACTGCTCTTCAAGCGCCTCTTGCAGCATATTTTTCATCGAAACCAGCGCCATGCCTTCCACTCCTTCACTATCTCTCGTTCAATTACCAGCGGGCTGTGACCATTTTCTTGCGCGTATAAAATTCAACGCCATCCATGCCGTTCGCATGAAGATCGCCATAGAACGATTTCTTCCAGCCCGAGAACGGGAAGAACGCCATCGGAGCCGGTACGCCCAGGTTGACGCCAAGCATCCCGGCATCAATCGTATCCCTGAACTGTCTTACCGCGCTTCCGCTATCTGTGAAAATGCAAGCGCCATTCGCAAAGTCCGAACGGTTAGCCAAATCGATCGCTTCCTCAAGGGAATCCACACGTACGATGGACAGCACAGGCGCAAAAATTTCGTCTTTCCAAATTTTCATATCACACTGCACTTGGTCAAAAATCGTGGGCCCTACGAAATAGCCTTCTCCGCTTGCAGCCGTATCTTTGCGTCCATCGCGCAGCAGCAGCGCGCCCTCTTGCTCGCCGGTCTGAATGTATTGAAGCGTACGCTCTTTATGCGGTCCGCGAATGACAGGTCCCAGGAAAATGCCCTCTTCATTGCCGTTGCCGATCGTAATATGGTCCGCTGCGTCGACCAGCTTCTGAACGAGCTTATCGCCCACATCACCGACAGCGACGACGACCGAGCACGCCATACAGCGCTCGCCTGCGGAGCCGAAGGAAGCATTAATAATTTCTTTGACCGTCAGCTCCAGGTTCGCATCCGGCAGGACGATGGAATGGTTTTTGGCGCCAGCCAGCGCCTGCACGCGTTTCCCGTGCGCAGAAGCGGTTTTGTACACATATTCAGCGACAGGCTGCGACCCTACGAAAGATACCGCCTTAATGCCCGGATGTTCCAAAATGCCGTTCACCACATCATGTGCGCCATGAACGATGTTCAGCACGCCATCCGGCAAGCCGGCTTCCATAAACAGCTCGGCCAATCGGTTGGCCAGCAGCGGCGTCCGCTCGGACGGCTTCAAAACAAACGTATTTCCGCAGGCAATCGCGAGCGGGAACATCCAACACGGCACCATCATCGGGAAGTTGAATGGCGTAATGCCGCCTACAACACCGACGGGATAGCGATACATGCCGGACTCCAAGCCCGTTGCGATGTCCGGAAGCTGCTTGCCCATCATCAGGTTGGGCGCGCCCGCAGCGAATTCGACGCATTCGATCCCGCGAAGCACTTCACCGTAAGCTTCCGTGTAGCTTTTGCCGTTTTCTTTGGTCACGAGGCGCGCCAGTTCTTCCCAATGCTCGACCAGCAGCTGCTGATATTTGAACAGCACGCGGGCTCTGCGCGGAACAGGTGTAGCGCTCCATGTCTTAAAAGCGGCGCTTGCCGCTTGCACGGCTTGATCCACGTCCGCTTTTGTCGAAAAAGGCACATACGCAATTATTTCTTCGGTTGCCGGATTCATTACGCCTTCGGTTTGGGTTGCGGTTGACTCTACCCATGCTCCGCCAATCAAGTTTTTCAATACTTGTGTCATCGTCGGTTTCCCCTTTCGTTGTTGCCTGTTTTGGATTATCGTTTATGAGGCTGTGATTTCATTGCGGTTGCAGCGTTCTATATAGTCCTCGACCTGATGGACAGTAGGCATGGCATCCGAGCAGCTGTGGCTGGAAATGACGATGCAGGCCGCCGCGCTTCCGAATTCCATGCTCTTCTCAAGCGTCCAGCCCTGCATGACGCCATACAGGAAGCCTGCGGCATAGGAGTCACCCGCTCCGAACGTCTTGACGACTTTAGCCGGGAAGCTCTTCGCCCGGTGCCCTTGATCATCCTGCGTATAAGCGATGGAGCCTTCTTTCCCGTGCTTGATGATGACAATTTTAGCCGCATGGTCAAACCATTTGGAAGCCGTCGCTTTGTCGTTGGAAGACGCGTTATTTTCGAAGCATTCCATCATATCGAATTCTTCGCGCGTTCCGAGAATGATATCGCATTTTTCAGCGGCAAGATTGTAATAAACGGCCGTCTCTTCCGGCGATGTCCATGTATATGGGCGGTAATCCAAATCGAAGACGATGACGGCGCCATGCTTTTTGGCATAATTCAAGGCCTGGAAGACCGCTTCCCGCGATGGGCTTTTGGCAAGAGCCGTCCCGGAAATGAGCAGCACTTTAGATTGAGCGATGAGCTCTTCTTGAACTTCTTGCGGCGTCAGTTTGAGGTCCGCTGCGTTGTCGCGGTACATCAGAATGCTGCAATCGGTTGGGCTTTTAATTTCTGTAAAAGCAAGTCCCGTCACAGCACCGGTCGTATCGGTGACAACGCCTGTCGTTTCGATCTGGTTGCGCTGCAGATAGTCCGTAATAAATCGGCCCATCTGATCGTTAGCGACTTTTCCGATAAAAGCTGTACGCTGACCCAATCGCGACATACCGATTGTAATGTTCGCAGGCGATCCGCCAACATATTTAGTGAACGTCATCGTTTCTTCCATCGGCCGGTGAATTTCGTTTGCGTTCAAATCGATGCACAAACGTCCGATAGCTACAAAATCAAGCGGCTTATTCGTAGGAAAAGATACATAAGTCATGGCTTCTCTACCTGCTTTCTTGGGATATGAGCGATTGGATGTAATCTAGCGACTTCTTCGCGTACTCGTATGCCGGATGTTCCGCAGGGTCCTGCTCCCCTTCGAGCATCGCCCACCCGCTATATCCGCGGTCCAGCAGCTCCCGGAAAATCGGCGCGAAATCCAGGCAGCCATCGCCCGGTACGGTGAACACGCCCCGCCGGATGCAGGTGACGAAATCGCTGTTCGCCGCACGCGCTTCATCGAGGACATCCTGACGGATATCCTTCAAATGAATATATGCGATTCGGTCGTAATGCTTACGCAAAACGTCAAGCGGGTCCGCACCGCCGTAATAGGCGTGTCCCGTGTCAAACAACAGATACACAAGATTAGGGTCGGTCAGCTCCATTAGGCGGTCGATTTCTCCCGGCTGCTCCACAGCCGTTCCGCCGTGATGATGATATGTCAGCTTCAAGCCGTATTCCTGGGCAATGGCTCCGGCTGCATTCAGACCTTCGGCCAGCGAGCGCCAAGCGGCTTCATCGAAGCGCAGCACTTCCTTCTCATACGACGTACGACGGGGATCAAAATGCAGCGAGCCTCCGACCTCGCAGGTGGAAATAACGGTGCTGCCCATTTCATGCAGGAACTGAACATGCTTGCGATACGCCTGAAGCTCCTCCTCGCGGTAAGCCGGATCGGAGAACAGCACCGATTTCCACTGCGATGTTAGGCTAATGCCGCGCTTCGCAAGCTCGGCTTTCAGGACGGCCGGATCGTTCGGGTATTTGCGTCCCATCTCTGTACCGGTTAACCCTAAAGCCTGAATGTCGTCAACAATTTGCTCAAATGTAGTGTCAGCGCCGTGTTCCCTGACGTCCTCGCCGACCCAGTTAATCGGATGAATGCCCAGCTTAAAAGGCAGTTTTCCCATGCGTGGTTTCCCCTCTCGCTAAATAATGGTGACCGCCCCAATGCGGGCTTTCATGTTTTCGTGCGCTGTAACAACTTTGCTGGAAACGGACACCTCCGGGACGCCCACATTCCACCAGGACTCATACCCATCCGTATTCGTGCCGGGTACGACTTTAATTTCGATGAGCGTTGTCACGCTCTCCTTTTCGGCCTGGAGAAGCGCTTCCTTTAACTCCGCTTCCGTACTGGCCGTATACGCCTTAGCTCCAAGACTGCGGGCATGGGCGGCAAAGTCAATGCTCATGTATTCTCCGGTTAAGCCGCCCGTAGCTTGCGAGCGGTAGCGGAATTCATTGCCGAAGCCGTCGCTGCCTTGGCTTCTTTGCAGGTTGTGGATGCATTGAAAGCCATGGTTGTCGAACAACAGCACAGTTATTTTGCATCCTTCTTGAAGGCTTGTAACGAGCTCCGAATGCATCATCAGGTAGCTGCCGTCGCCTACGATGGCGTATACGTCGCGTTCCGGTTCTGCCAAAGCAGCGCCGAATGCTCCGGCGATTTCATATCCCATACAGGAGAAACCGTACTCCATGTGGTAGGTTTTGGGTTCTACCGGCCGCCATAACCGGTGCAAATCGCCCGGCAGGCTGCCGGCGGCGCATACGATGACGGAGGAGGGAGCAATGGCCTCATTGATGATCCCCAGCGCCCTTGTTTGCGCAAGCCCCGCCTCATGCTGAAGCGCGTACAAGCGGTCAACTTCAGCGTTCCATTGCTGCTTGAGCCCGGCGATTTCACCGTCCTCATAACCGGCGCTAAAGTCCGATTGCGCCAGCGCTTCCTGCAAGGCTGCGAGTCCTTCCCTTGCATCCGCGGTAATTCCTACGCCGTTAAGCTTCGCTGAATCAAATCCGCTGACATTAATGTTCACGAACTGCACGTCAGGATGGGCAAAAGCCGACTTCGACGCCGTCGTAAAATCAGAGTATCGCGTGCCCACGCCAATAATGACGTCGGCCTCTTGGGCAAGACGGTTGGCGGCCAGCGACCCCGTTACGCCGATGGCGCCGACCTGCAGCGGATGGTTCCAGGGCAACGCGCTCTTGCCGGCTTGCGTCTCCGCCACCGGAATGCCGAAGGCTTCGGCGAATGAAGCAAGCGCTTGCGAAGCGGAAGCGTACAGCACGCCGCCTCCGGCGATAATAAGCGGCTTTCGCTTGCCCTTCAGCAGCTCGGCTGCTCGCTTCACTGCGCCGTCCGCCGCCGGACGGCGGTCTATGTAATGCACTTTCTTATCGAAGAAAGCTAGTGGATAATCGTAGGCCTCTGCCTGCACATCTTGCGGCAGGGCCAAGGTGACAGCTCCGGTTTCCGCCGGATCGGTCAGCACCCGGATGGCCTGCACGGCAGCCGTCATCAGCTGCTCCGGTCTGACGATCCGGTCCCAGTACCGGCTCACCGTTTTGAAAGCGTCGGTAGCCGATATCGTGTAATCCTGAACGGATTCCAATTGCTGCAGCACGGGGTCTGGCTGTCTGGAGGCGAAATTGTCTCCCGGCAGCAAGAGCACCGGAATGCGATTGACGGTAGCCGTTGCCGCCGCAGTGACCATGTTCAATGCCCCCGGGCCGATCGAGCTCGTGCAGGCATAAATTTGCTGCCGGTTCCGCTGCTTAGCGAAAGCGATTGCAGCGTGAACCATCCCTTGCTCATTTTTGCCCTGCTTATAAATAAGACTTCCAGCGCTTCGTTCCAATGCTTCTCCAATGCCGGTCACGTTGCCATGTCCAAAAATACCGAAAACACCTTCAACAAACTTTCGCTCCACGCCGTCAACCGATAGGTATTGGCTGTCCAAGAATCGCAGCAATGCCTGCGCCATCGTTAAGCGGATTGTGCTCATGCGTATCTCGATCTCCTTTGCTCACCCGAGGGATTAAGCGCTTAATCTCTCAATTATTAAGCACTTGAACTCCAAAGGGGTTAAGCGCTTAATTCGATCTTACTACAGGTTTTCAATTGCGACAACAATTTTTTTCCACGGAGCTTTTGACGCTGGTTTATTCTCGCTCTTTTTGCGGGGATGCCAAATACGGCTGATGACGAATCCCGTCCGGTCAGCCGTATTTATACATACGATCGTTCATGCTGTTGTCGAAAAGCTCAGGGTGATTCAAACCAATCTCTTATTATTCGAGCACATAATACCGAACAATATATTCATCTAATTGTTGGCTGATCGCAACGACTTTCTCATGGGTAAAACAGCCGTGCCTTTCGGCTTCTTCTACCATTTTCATGCGCAGTGCTTCAATTTTTTGCAGTAATAATTCCATGGCCGCAGTTCACACCAACTCTGTTCAGTTTCGTTAGTCTCCTCATTATAAATCATGACTTCGCAAAAGTTTGTAAAAGTTTGTCGACACCCTTCGAACAAATTGTGAAATTTTATTTCATTTTTTTCACAACGTTGAAACCCTTGTACTACAGCACACAGGGAAGTTCAATTTCAATGGCAGTCCCTTCCCCAACCTTGCTCTGAATCCGAATACTTCCTTGATGCGCTTCAATAATCCGGCAGCAAACCATGAGCCCGAGCCCTGTTCCCTCTTCTTTCGTCGTGAAAAAAGGATCGCCAAGCCTAGGCAGTAATTCCTCGGCTACGCCTACGCCATTGTCTTTGAGCCTGATCGATATTCGTCGTTTTCCGAGTCGCTGAAGCACAATGTCGATTTTCCCGCCGGTTGGCATGGCTTCAAGGGAGTTTTTCAACAGATTAATAAATACTTGCTTCAACTGGCCTTCATCGCCTTTGACCCTGTGAACGGTATCCTGGCTGCTTTCGAATTGAATCTCAACGTTATGTAGAAGAGCCTGAGGCTGCAGCAAAGAAACCACATTGGAGATAATATCGTTCATATTTTTAACTTCGATCTTACTGCTTTGCGGCTTCGAAATGAGCATAAATTCGTTGACGATACCATTGATTCGGTTTAATTCAGCCAGCATAATATCAGCGTATTCCAGCCTCTTTTGAGGTGGCGCGCTCCTGATGAGCTGTAAAAACCCCACAAGAGAGGTTAGCGGATTCCGAATCT
Organism: Paenibacillus sp. FW126-R14; assembly: GCF_058789495.1. Taxonomy (NCBI): domain Bacteria; kingdom Bacillati; phylum Bacillota; class Bacilli; order Caryophanales; family Paenibacillaceae; genus Paenibacillus; species Paenibacillus sp. FW126-R14. Next base: position 111,054 of record NZ_JBYTBS010000002.1, read on the forward strand.
CATGCGCGATACCGGCTGCCAGTTGGCCGACAACAGAAAGCTTTTCCGACTGTCGCAGCAGCTCTTCCGCCGTCTTGCGGTCGGAAATATCTCTTAGCACCGTTTGAATGACCGGCCGTTCCAAATAGCTATGGAGCACAACAGAGGAGGCTTCAATGGCAATAGGATTGCCGTGCAAACCTAACAGCTTCAGCTCCATGAACGGAATATAATTATCCACTAAAGAAACGGCCTTCACTCTCTCTTTGACCGTTTCATGGAAATCGGAGTGTACGAAGTCAAACATGTTTCTGCCAATAATTTCGCTCGGATCTTGTGCACCCAACAGCCTCAAACCGATATCGTTAATATAGCAAATGATGCTTTCTTGATGGACAATGATCGGCTCCGGAAGCAGCTTTAGCATGCGTCTGTACTCTTCATCCCGTTCGCGCACAATGCTTTCCATCACCTTTCTGTGCGTAATATCCCTGCACAGCAATTGGATCGACGGCTTGCCGAAATATTCAACCGGAACGGCTCTGATTTCGACATTGATCAATTGATTGTCCATCCGCATGATTCTCTTTTCAAAGATGTCGGAAGGCTTATTTTCTTTGAGAAAATGCGCGATTTGCGACTCAAACTCATCTCTCTCATCCGGATGAATAAATGCTAACGTAAGCTTCTCCAGAAGCTGATCATCACTGCTGGCTCCCACAAGCTTAAATGCTGCCTGGTTCGCATATACAATCTTGGAATCGCTGTATACAAAGATAGGTTCCGGTGAAAGCTCGACCAAAGTGCGATACCGTTCTTCGCTTTCTTTCAGCTTCACGACTTCCATGCTGCGATTGGAAATATCTTTAGCTACTTCGACGATTGCAAAAATATGGCCCTCACCGTCCTTTAACGGGGAAACGGTCATACTCGCGCAAAAGGACTCGCCGTTTTTTCGCAGTTTATGCGCCTCATAACTTTGTGCTTTATCCTGAAGAATCACGTCAGAATGAATGTTTTTTACCCGCTCTGCTTCGTGTGCCGGCACTGTCTCTAAACACTTTACAAAAACATCGTCATTCGTCCAGCCGAACATATTTTCATACGCTTTGTTCACGTGTACAATTTGATGATGAAGGTCGATAACCGCAACGCTGGCATTCGTATGATCGAAACATACTTCGAATAGTTGTTTAATTTGCTGCATCCAATTTGTGGGTAGTGGTTTACTCTCTATCATTTCATCCATTTTGTTGTATCCTCACCCTATTCATAAACGCATGTTATTTACATAACAATTCTATGTTCCCTTGCATTTTCCTTTCCAGATCAGGGCATTTCCCCTTTATTCCAGCTTGCAAAATGCAAAAAAGAGCGGCTTCAGGAAGCTCGCTCCTACTCTCGGGGGATTTGGCGCACATTCAATTATGTGGTATGTTCCGTTCGATTTTCGAGCCAATCCTCCAGCGTTGCAACACGCTCAGGATATTGATAGCTTCTGGCTAAGAAGCCGGCTCCGTGACCTGGCATCGGGTCCTGATCCGTAGGCTGATAGCGCAAATCCACGCTCCAGCGCACCTCGTCCGATAAGTTTGGCGTCGACATATGCAGACAGCGGTCATTGAACAGAATCGCACTCCCTGCCGAAACCGGGAGTACGACAGTCTCTGTCTTCCCAAGCTGGCTTTCGTGCAAAGCCGTGTACCCTGTTCCCGTCTCCGATTCCTGATGCCATTTCAGTAAGCGCTTACGATGGGTGCGCGGTTTAATATGCAGACAGCCGTTTATCTCATTTGCGTCTACGAGCGGAATCCATACCGTGATCACGGGATTGGAGTTGGCATCAGGCCAGTACGATTTATCTTGGTGCCATGGCACAGCGCCTGCGGCAACCTTTGGAATTTTCGGCCTTGTATTGTACACCGGATTAGAGAACAGCTCTCCCCCGATTAGAGACTCTACCGCATCCAAAATTTTGGGATTGCTCATTAAATGAAAATAGCCGGGAATGCGGTCTCTCCAGCTTCTTCCGTATTTTAGAAAGTGCTCCGACGTTAAATCTTTAAACAACTCCGCCAAACGATATTTAAAAGGCCGATCTTCTAATTTGTCATGAATAAGGCCTGCCTGCATAAGCTCGTCTGCGATATCCGATACCTTGCAGTTCATCGCTTCGATCGCCTGCGCGAGGTCAGCTTCTTGAAGCAGGTTCGGAATGACCAGATAGCCCTCCGTGTTATAAAAATCAACTTGCTCCTTGCTCAAACTTCCGCCAATTTGACTTGTATTCATTGTCTCCACGCCTCCTTAGAGTTGGTCTACACTTATAAATGTAGCATCTTTGAGCAAAAGCGTATTTATCCGGCTGTTCATCGATTGATCAATTCTTCCGGTCATTTCTTTTCTTCGCGAGCCTATTCGCTTACAATGGGAAGACAACCTGCGCAGAACGGAGGCTGTTCGATGCCGAGTTTAACCGTGATAAATCCATCTATAAGAACCGCTCACCATTACCGCTTTCCTTTCGAAAAAAACGGCAGCGAATCGTTCCGGTTAGGTTACTGCTATGCTTTTCATCTCGTGACTGGCGGCAAAGGAGCTGTAACGCTTCCTTCGGGGACCTTTCCCGTTGCCAAAGGCGATCTGCTCTATTTTCCGCCTACACTGCCGCACTCCTTTCATTCTGACGCTTCACACGCTTTATCCACCTATAATATTTATTGCGACTTATGGGCACCCCGCCCGGACGTCGGAACCAAGCATCTCGTATGGAAAGAAGCCGACTTCGATCCTCACATCCTGACGGCAATCGAGCCCAATACCGATTTGGACGGCTTGCCTAACCTGCTCCATTTTCAGCATCAGAGCGCTGTATTCGACCTGTTCGCCCGGGTGGTAGAGCAGCACCAGAATTCTGCGCCGTACTCAGACACGATTGCCAAGAGCCTCCTGCAAGCATTGCTGCTGACTATTGTGCAGCTCCATACCTACACGCCATTCATTGATTTCCGCATCAAACCGCTGCTCGATAGCATTCACAAAAAAGCATTCGCAGGCTACCGTTATGAAACATGGCTGGAACAAAGCAAGCTGAAAAAAACACAGTTTCACCAACTGTTCAAGCAAGCCACAGGGATGTCCCCCAAGGCGTACTGGACCTCGGTCGTCATGAAACAGGCCGCTGCCGCTTTAAAAGAGAGCACCCGCTCGGTCACTGACATCGCTGAGGATTTGGGCTATTCGTCCATTCATCATTTTAGCAAGCAGTTTACGCTCTATTACGGCATTTCGCCTTCGGAGTACCGGAACCGGCAGTGGTCATGAACCGCAGGCAAACGAACGGCTTTCCGCCAAATGCATAAAGAGCTGTCCTCTAGCAAATAAAACTGCTAAAGGACAGCCCTCGATTTTATAAAGCTTCCAGCAAACGCCGGCGATCCGTTGAACCTATCGCCAGATGAATGAGGTGTGCCATTAATTTCTTCTGTTCCGGATTTAATCTCGCGAATACTCTCGGCTCCAGCTGGCAGATCTCTCTGATGACAGATTCCAGTTCCGCTTTTTTCGCCGTGTCCTCCGGTTGATCCGTAAAGTCCGGAAACGCCTTCGCTTCCGCAAACTCTTGGATGACATGATCGGATAGGATCTGCAAATAAGGCTTTCTTTTTTGCTTAATATAGGCGTTGATCTCTTCCAGCAAAAATTGAAAGGCGTCGCTTTTTCTGCTTACGCCAAAAGCCGCTTCCAGCTGCCCGCTTTGATCATCGCTCTCAAAATCAAAATAATCGAACAGTCTGCTCTGAATGTAGACGCTATGGTAAAAGGAATCCCCTTTATTATTAAAGGTGGTCGGCTGCTTATACTTTTCCTCCAGATGGGAGTCGATAAAATACAGCTTGGAATACTCGTGATTAATCCGGTCCTGCCAACGGACAAATGTAATGTTGAACGTCGACTGGCTGCCCGGATGCACAATGTCAAAGCATTCTTTGTCGCCGATCAGATTCGAGTAATCCAGGGATTGTCCGTCGATTCGAAGATCGAAGCCCTTCTCGGCATGAAGCTCCAGAAACCAGCCGAATTCCCTGCATAGGAAAGCAATTACATCCTCATGAATGAAATCTTTGATGATATTATTGAAAGTTACCGTCGTCCCGGGCTCGCCATCCGTCAATTTGACATCCGAAACCCTATACGTATCCAATTGATTGGAGGCGATCTCAATGGTATACGTATTTTTCAGCAAGCCTTCCACATACGTCGTTCGCCATGCTGCGTCCGAAGCAAAGCGATGAAAGGTTAGCCTGCCGATCCCGTTTTTGCCATGCATAGCCGAGGTCGTTCTTGAGCGCCTTTCCGGGTCAATCTGCTTCTCGGATTCAAAGAACGGCGTAAACTTTCGCTCCAATTCGCGCCGGTCAATCCCATACCCGTTATCCGCAATCACGATGCGATCGATACCGCCAAGAACATTCTGGTGAAGCTTCATCTCTACCAACGAGGCGCCTGCATCGAAACCGTTCCAAATATATTCGGAAATCGCCTGCAAATAATCGAATTTACGAAGCGTTTTTTCGATCCCTTTTGAGGATATTTGTATTTTGCCCACAACGATCAGCCCCTTCAACGAGTTTACGCCGACTTCCTCTCTATCATATTCCAAATCTCTCATTTCGTTTGTCGATTTCTGCAATCCCCTCCTTATTGATTTTCGACAAAAAAAGAACACGCTGAACACCCCGCCGGAATGTTGACCGAAACCGCCTTCTCTGTATTAAAAAAGAATTAACATACGGTTAACGTTCCTCGAATAATCGCATGCTAAGCTAAATATATCCAGGAACTACAGGAGGGATTCTTATGCGCCTCGCGTTGTTTACCGATACCTACGTTCCTCAAATGAATGGCGTTGCGCTCACGCTCGGACGGCTCACCGATTACTTGAACCGCCGTGGCGTCGAGCATCTTGTGTTTGCCCCGAAATGTACGGATGAACTGGCTTACTCCGAACTGATCCGTCCGATCCCCTCCATCCCTTTCTTTCTCTATCCCGAATGCCGGATTGCCCTGCCGAACCTGATTTCTCTCCGCGCTGAACTTGACCGCTTCCGTCCTCATTTGCTCCATATGGCAACTCCGTTCAACATCGGCTTGTGCGGCCTTCACTACGCCCGCAAGCGCCGGATCTCACATGTAGCCTCGTACCATACCCATTTCGATCGTTATCTGACCTACTACCGGATGAAAAAAGCCGCTCCTCTCTACTGGACGTATATGAAATGGTTTCACCAATCCTGTGACGCTACCTTCGTCCCCTCCATGGATACGATGCAGCACCTGCATACTCAAGGCTTCGACCGGATGCTCCTGTGGTCAAGAGGCGTCGATTGCAGACTCTACACCCCTGAAAAGTCCAACAGCTCTGTTCGTGAGAGGTATGGCATCACAGCTCCCTTCCTTCTCCTTTATGTAGGACGCATCGCCCCCGAGAAAGACATCGACACGTTGTCCGCCATCATGCGCACTTTGCCGGATACACTCAAAGAACGTGTCCACTGGCTCGTCGTCGGAGACGGCCCGCAGCTCGGAGAACTGCGGGAGCAAGCTCCGGACAATGTCACGTTTGCCGGCTACAAGCAGGGCGAAGAGCTGGCGGAAATTTATGCCTCTTCGGATCTTTTCGTTTTCCCTTCCAGTACCGAAACGTTCGGCAATGTCGTCCAAGAAGCGATGGCATCCGGGCTTCCCGTCATAGCCGCAAATAGCGGAGGAGTTCGAGATATGATCATGCAAGGCCAGACCGGAACGTTATGTGCGCCACGACAGCACGAATCGTTCGTCAGGGCCATTGAAGCTTGGGTAAACGCTCCTGACGAGTGGGCCGGCTTCCGGGAAGCAGCGCGGAAGTTCGCGCTTGGACGGTCGTGGGATGCTATATTCGATAGATTGCTGGATGATTACGAACAAATTATTGATGCGCGAAGAGTTGGACACAAACTGGGATTCTATTCCGCTTAAAGGGGGAACATCCATGCGATTAACATTAGTCGGGACGGGATACGTCGGATTAGTAGCCGCAGTGTGCTTCGCAAAGCTTGGTCATGACGTGATTGCCGTTGACCGCGAGCCTGTCATCCGCGGGCTGCTGGAAAATAAATCAAAGGTATGGGAACCTCATCTGGAGCCGGAGCTGGCTGATGTCATGGCCAAGGGCAGACTGCGCTTCGAGACAAATATTGCCAAAGCCGCTGCGGATGCCGACGCCCTGATGCTCGCCGTGGGCACGCCTACGCGTCCGGACGGAAAGACGGAACTGGGCCCTATTCATGAAGTGCTGGCACAATTGATGCAATCCGGCGCTTGCCCGCCGCTCGTGATCATAAAAAGCACCGTCCCTGTCGGCACCTGCGACGAGCTCGAAGCGAGCCTGCTGGCAGCCGGTCTTCATACGGAAGTGGCGTTTAATCCCGAGTTTTTGCGCCAGGGCAGCGCTTTGCACGACTTTACGGAGCCCGACCGCATCGTACTCGGCTGCAAAACGTCCCAGGCGGAAACGACGCTTCGCGAGCTGTATGAAGGGATCGAGGCTCCCGTTCATGTCTGTGACCGGCGCAGCGCCGAGCTTATTAAATATGCGTCCAATGCCTTCCTGGCGATGAAAATATCATTCGCCAATATGATGTCAGACGTGTGCGAAGGCTATGGCGCCGATATTCGCCATGTGATGAACGGGGTCGGCGCTGACCGGCGCATCGGCCCTGAATTCCTGTCGGCTGGCGTTGGCTACGGAGGCTCGTGCTTCTCCAAGGATTTGCAAGCCCTCTTGACAACCGGGAAGCTGATCGGCAGCAAGCTGCCGCTCCTGGAGGCGACCGCCAAGGTCAATGATCAGCGCATTCCAAGGATGATCGCCAAGCTTATCTCCCTATGGGGCAACCCCTTAGGCAAGCGTCTCTGCGTCTTGGGCATCGCGTTCAAGCCCAACACGAATGACGTTCGCGACGCGCCATTCTTAACGTTACTCTCGCAATGCGAGCGTCATGGCATCGAGGTGCAAGCTTTCGATCCGGTCGTCACGCACGTAGAGGCAAAAGCCGTTAAGGTGATGGACTCCCCTTATACCGCTGCGGCCAAAGCCGATGCCGTCCTGATTATGACGGATTGGCCGCAGTTCGCCGAGCTGGATTGGCCGTACCTGCTTCACCTCATGCGCCAGCCGCTGGTGCTTGACGGCCGCAACCTGCTGCCCGGCAGCATGATTTCACAGATTGTGGCTGTGGATGAGGCGGTCTACGTGCCGGTTGGTAGACCGATGGAGTGCAGCACATCCGTAAGGGAAGAACGTCCGTGATGACACGGGCTTACACGGAGAGGTTGACCCCAAAGTGAAAACAACAAAACAGAAGGCTATCCCCGTCATTTCAATGACTTGTGGGATAGCCTTCTGTGCCGTTATGCTTCTGCGGTCTAACTAAGGGAAAACTACCCTCTAATGGGCCGGCAGAAGCTTGTCGGATTTGGAGTTACGCCGTTCATCTGCTTTCAATCTCTACAAAAGTAACATGCTCAACGGATTTCAGCGAAGCGTAGATGTCCGTTGCCAGCACTTTTTCATAAGTTAACAGCTTCAGCTCCAACTGGTTCGAGCTTCCTTCCACATCTTTCACTTTAACGCGTTCCACATGCATGTTTAAGTCTTTCAACTTTTTGAAAATGCGATTGGGATCCTGACTTTCATGAAAAACGATCCTCACTTCCAAATATCTTTGCTTGAGGGAACGGGGACCGATCAGCTTAATGATGACAGGAAACAAATTGACGGACAAAATGATAAAAATGACGGCTACGAATGCCTGAAAATAGTACCCTGCGCCTGTTGCTATGCCAAGTGCGGAGGCCGACCATACCATCGATGCTGTTGTCAGCCCGGAAATTTCATCATTGTTCCTTCTTAAAATGACGCCTGCGCCTAAGAAACCAACGCCGCTTACGATTTGCGCAGCGAGCCGCATCGGGTCCATGTTGGTATGGCCCGGAACGGAGAACTTGCTTACGGATTCGATGGAGACCATCGTAATTAAGCAGCTTGCAACGGAGATGACCATGTTCGTCTTCATGCCGACAGGCTTATGCTTTAATTGGCGGTCGATGCCGATTAACATACCAAGAAATAGAGCAATACCTAATTTGAGAACAAAGGGAGATATCAACACTGTGTTTCTCCTCTCATCTTGCATCTGTCTTGCACGCGAGGTGTGTTAGACGGAAACGGATAAATCGCTTAATACGGTATCAATCTCAACATAAGGATACCCATGCGCTTCAGCAACAGCTTTATAGGTGACTTTGCCTTCGATCGTGTTGAATCCTTTGGCTAAATCTTTGTGAAGCAGCCCAGCGTCGCGATAGCCTTTGTTCGCAATGTGCAAAGCATAGCCTACTGTGACGTTCGTTAAAGCGACTGTAGACGTCCGTGCGACCGCTCCCGGCATATTGGCAACCGCATAATGGACGACACCGTGTTTTACATAAGTCGGGTCGCTGTGCGTTGTAATCCGGTCGATCGTCTCGATCGAGCCGCCTTGATCAATGGCGACATCCACAATGACGGAACCCGGCTTCATCGTTTTGACGACGGCTTCTGTCACGAGTCGCGGGGCACGGCTGCCCGGAATGAGGACGGCGCCGATCAACAGGTCCGCTTTCTGAACGGCCTCCGCAATATTGCTGCCATGGGACATTAGCGTGCGCAGACGCCCCTGAAATTGATCGTCTAATTGGCGGAGCCGGTCCGGATTCACATCCAGCAGCGTCACGCTTGCGCCCAGACCGACGGCCATTTTGGCCGCTTGCGTCCCCACGACGCCACCGCCGATAATAACGACTTCCGCCGGAGCCACGCCTGGAACGCCGCCAAGAAGAACCCCTTTTCCACCCTTGGATTTCTCCAGAAACTGAGCGCCGATTTGAATGGACATTCGGCCCGCTACTTCACTCATCGGTGTCAGAAGCGGCAAAGATCCGTTGCTCAGTTGAATGGTTTCATAGGCGATGGCGACAACTTTCTTATCCGTTAACGCACGGGTCAGCTCGGGTTCTGCAGCAAGATGCAAGTAAGTGAACAGAATTAACCCTTCCCGAAAATACCCGTACTCCCCGGCAAGCGGCTCTTTCACTTTCAGAACCATTTCAGCCGACCAAGCATCCGCTGCGGCAGGTACGATTTTCGCGCCTGCTGCCAAATAATCCTCATCTGCGAAGCCGCTTCCCGCACCCGCTCCCGCTTCGACCCACACCTCATGCCCGTGATGTTTAAAAGAAGCCACGCCCGCAGGCGTAATGCCAACCCGGTTTTCATTGTTTTTAATTTCTTTCGGTACTCCGATAATCATATGCATTCATCTCCTTTGGCTACGTCCAAAACTTTTCTTGCTGTATCGCATCCACAAGACGAATCATATCGATCGTCTGCACTTCCCCGATATTACCGATCCGGAACGTATTTGCGTTCGTAATTTTGCCCGGATAAATAACGAAGCCTCTGCGCTTCAATTTCTCATACAACGTTTGGAACTGGAAAGCTTCGCATGCCGGATACAAGAACGATGTAATGATCGGCGATTGCAGCTGCTCAGGCAGCAGCGTCTCGAAACCGAGCACTTTCATCCCTTTCACAAGTGTCCGCTGGTTCGTTTTGTAACGATTGTATCTGGCGATCACGCCGCCTTCATCGGCCAATTCTTTCAGCGCTTCATAGAAAGCACGGACAACATGGGTCGGAGATGTAAACCGCCATTTGCCGTTGTAGTTTTCCATTTTGTCCCATTGGTCGAACAAATCGAGGGAATGGGAACGGGCCCATCCGGCGCACTTGGTCATTTCGTCGATCTTCGCGATAATAAAACCGAAACCCGGAACACCCTGGATGCATTTGTTCGCGCTGGAGATCAGAAAATCAATTTGCAGCTCCGCAATATCCATCGGAATTCCGCCAAAGGAGCTCATGGCATCCACAATATAAATTTTGTTATATTTTTTGGCGATGCGGCCAACCGCTTCTATCGGGTTCAGCATGCCTGTCGTCGTTTCGCAATGCACAACGGCTACATGCGTAATGTCCTTATCTTTTTGCAGCATATATTCCAATTCTTCCAAGTCCGGAGGAAGAACTTCTCCGTTATCCAAGAGGAGAAGAGGAATGTTCAGCATGCTTGCCATTTGAGCCATCCGCTTGCCATAAGCGCCGTTGGCCATAACGAGAATTTTGCCATCCTTCGGGATCACGCTTCCGATCACCGATTCTACGCAAAATGACCCGCTGCCTTGCATAAGAACGGAGGTGTAAAGCGAAGTCTCCTTGGTTGCTAATTGGACAAGCCGAGCGCGTATATCCTGGACGATTCGATTATAATCATCATCCCATGTACACCAGTCTTTCAACATGGCCGCTTTCACCCTTTTGCTCGTGGAAAGCGGTCCGGGAGTTAAAAGCAAATAGGGGTTATCTTCGATCAGGTCAATATTCATCGTCGTACTCTCCTTCGTTCTGTTCATCTGCTGCTCACTTCCAACATGCGGGCGTTAATATCGTCAATGACATGGACAAGATCGCCTATCGTCGGGATCACGTAATGAGCTCCCGCTTCAAAGAAACGTTTCTCCACGACAGCCATTCTCGCTTCCAACTCTTCAACAGGCAGCGTATTCACTTCCTCTTGCGTAAGTCCAAGCTCGCTTCCGCCCTTCACGACGCCAACGCTCCATGCGCCTGCATTGACGCCCTCTTGTATATCGCTGACCGTATCGCCGACTTTGACGATCGATTTAAACGGATATACGCCCAAGTTCATCGCATTGACGTAGCACATCCATGGATACGGCCGCCCTGCTTTTACTTCGGAAGGGGTAACCAAGGAGTCCGGCTCATATCCTTTTAATTTGGCTCCCCGGCTTACAATGTCCATCATTTCCGCCGTATAGCCGGTCGTTGAGCCAATTTTCAACCCTCTTTCCCGCAGTTCCTTCACTAAGTCCAGAGCGCCAGGGATCGGGTCCGTATACCCCGGTAAAATTTCAAACAGCATCGGTTCGAAGTCCGCATACAAATCATCCACATCTGCATCCGTCGGCAGAGCGCCGAATTTATCTTTCCATAATTGCGCAATCCGCGGTATGCCGCATAACGTTTTGATATGATCCCATTTCAAGAGCCCCATCGGGCCGCGGGCCTCTTCAGCCGTAATGGCAATGCCGCGCTTCTCAAAAATCCGGAGGAACACGTCCAGTGGCGCGAAGCATCCGTAATCAACCATCGTACCTGCCCAATCGAAAATAACAGCTTTAATTTGACCTTCATAATTTGTCGACACCATAACCAATCCTCTCCCAGTCCGCAAAAATATCGTTATTCAGATACGATCCACTCTACGCGAATTTGCGCTAAGTCATCTTCCCAATCTTCGGGTGCGGGAACGCCGCTGACGATGACATCGATTTCGTGCAAATTCGCCATTTTATAAAATTGCACCATGCCAATTTTGGAATGATCGGTGACCACAATGTTCATTCTGGCATGTTCCATCATCTTCTTGGCCAACTGGCCGCGCTTTTCATCAAACGATGTGATGCCTTTGTCAATCATGATCCCGTCGATGGAAATAAACGCTTTGTCCGCATAAAATTGCTCCACCATTTGCTCGGCCAAAGTGCCGGCAACCCTGGATTGCAGCGAGCTTACTTTGCCGCCGATAAAAAATATTTCCCCGCTGTAAAGCTCTCTGTTCTTATAGTCAATCAGCGCATCCAGCGCGGGAATGGAATTGGTCAAGATCGTGAGATTTTGCTTGTCAAGCAGGTGTTCGATCAGTTGCAGCGTCGTCGAGCCGTCGTCGATGAAAATGACTTCATTATCCCCGGCGAGCGCCGCAGCCGTCTTGCCGATTTTTCGCTTTTCGTCTGCATGCAGCACTTCCCTATTCAAGTGCGAGGGCTCTTCCCGGGAACGATTGATTTTCACCGCTCCACCATAAACCCGCTTCAGCTTGTTAGCCTCTTCAAGTTCCTCCAGATACCTTCGAACGGTCTCCGATGAAACTTGGAGCACTTCCACAAGCTCATTCGTAATGACTTTGCCTTCCGAATGGATTTGATTCAGAATATACTCTTTACGCTCTTCGCCGATGAGTGACAAGAACGGTTACCTCCTTGCGCAATTGCCTCATTGTTGGTTCGTGACGACTACTTACGGATTTGCCAGGCCTCCGTTTTCTTTCTTACTTTGCCGGAAAGCAGCGAGTACAGCAGTCTTACGATAATATTCGTGATGACGATGAGCACCGCCATCGCTGCGGCTGCCGCAACGTCGCCTGCATCCTCCATATTCACGAGTGCAACGGCAGCCAAGTTCAAATCCGCAGACCGCAGAAACACAACGGCAGAAACGGTAACCATCGAGTTGACAAAAAGGTACATGGCGATCTCTATGATTGCCGGCAGGCACATCGGAACCGTTACTTTCAGCAGCGTTTTGTAAAACGGCACGCGCATCGACTCCGAAACGAGCTCGAATTCTTTGTCCAGCTTCTTCAGCGCCGTCGTCGCCGTAATGAAAGGCACGCCATAGAAATGGGTGACATTGGCCAGCACAAGAATAATCATCGTTCCGTAAATCCAGTTAAACGGATTGTTCGGATTATTGAAGAAGAAGATGTAGGCCAAACCAATTACCATACCTGGCAGCGCAAGCGGCAGTACGGACAGAAAATAGCCAATCTGCCTAAGTCCGCTCAAATGACGCGATTTCTCGATCAGATAAGCGAATAGAAACGTAATGAACGTTCCGGCAATCGCTGTGAACAGCGACACCTGCAAGCTAGTCCAGAACGGGTCGAGTCCGGAGCCTGCTACATGGGAAAAATCGTAATGCTTGAAACTGAAGCTTAAATTATAAGGCCAAACTTTAATCAATGATGCACACGCAATCGTAATCAATGGAATGAGAATTGCGGTAGAAATGATGATGCCAAATAGTTGATATAGCCTGTCGCGCGTCTTTCCGGCAGCAATCCGGTAAGGCGTCGATTTGGAGGAAAGCATGGAACGCTGCTTGCGTTCGACCATTCGGTCAACAGCAAAGGCGATAATGGCGGGAATCGTTAACAAAATGCCTACTGTAGCTCCCATCGACATATTTTGCTGTCCGATGACTTGCTTATAAATATCCGTCGCCAAGACGTTGAATTTGCCGCCGATCGCCTGCGGCGCCCCGAAATCCGTAAAACAGGCCGTAAAACAAACGAAGATTGCACTGATGAGTCCATACTTGACCGATGGCAGTGTAACGGTCAGAAACGTTCTGGCCTTGCTTGCTCCCAATGTTTCTGCAGCTTCATACAAGCGCTGATCCGTGATGGATAGGGCGGTAATGAATATGAGAAACGCTTGCGGGAATAAATAGATGACTTCGGAAATGACGATGCCCACAGGGCCGTAGATCTGGATATTGATACCGCTTGGGAGCAGTCCGAACAACCCCGATGTCAGAATCCCTTGGTTCCCAAACAGATACGTTAAGGCAATACCGTGCATCATGGTCGGCTCAAAAAGCGGCAGCATGGCGACATAATGCAAATAGGCTTTGCCTCGAATGGCTGTCCGGCTAATCCCATACGCATACAGGAAGGCCAGCGTGACGGCAATCCCGGTAGAAAGCAGCGAAACCCATACCGTATTCCATAACGATTGCGCCAAGGAAGGCGTCGTAAAATATTTGATGAAGTTCTGAATGCCGATGAATTCCGCTTTGGCATTGAAGAAAGCTTTACTGAATAATAAGCAGAGGGGCACTAACGTCGTTAATGACAACGTAATGACTAGGGCGACGATAAGGAAATTTTGCAAATTGAGGAGTTCTCCCCAGTTGCGGCGTACTGGCGTTGTCCAAACAGGCTGCTTCTCCATCACGCGGTCACCACGGCATCCGGCGTAAACGTAATGAGATTCTCCCCCGGAAACTCAACGGAAACTTCGGCAAACTTCATCAAGTTCAGTTTGTGGGCATGCCCGGAGGATACGTCCACCGAAAGCAGCTGATTGCCGAGCAATTCTTTCAGCTCGCGAATCGGCTGCAAAAGCAATCTATAAAACGGACCTCTAAACTCCATATGCTTGATGACAGCCTGGAAGCCTGAACCCGGAGAAGAAATACGAATATGTTCGGGCCTGACAGCAAAATTGGAAAGCGGCAAGCTGCTTTTGTGTGGCCCGTAGGCCAAGAAATTAATTGATCCTATAAAATCAGCTACAAAAGGCGATTCCGGTTGATCATATACTTGCTGCGGAGTTCCGACTTGCATAATTTCAGCATTATTCATAACGACAATCCGATCGGCCATAGTCAAGGCCTCTTCCTGATCATGGGTGACCATAATCGTTGTGATGCCAAGCTTCTCTTGCAGATTGCAAATTTCCTCTCGCAGTTTGTTCCGAACTTTGGCGTCTAAAGCCGATAACGGTTCATCCAGGAGGAGAAAATCAGGCGACAGGACGAAAGCTCTGGCGAGTGCAATACGCTGCTGCTGACCTCCCGAAAGCTGGGCGGGATAACGGTCTTTCAAGTGCAGCAAATCTACCAGCGACAGCGCCTCTCTTACTTTGTCAACGATTTCCTTCTGCGAAAGTTTTCTGCTTTGCAAGCCGTAAGCCACATTCTGACCGGCCGTTAAATTCGGAAATAAAGCGTAGGATTGAAAGACCATGCCGAAGTTCCGTTTGGATGGCGGCAGGGATGTAATGTCCTTGCCGCCGACCTTGATTCGCCCGCGAGTCGGCTTCTCAAGACCGGCGATAATGCGCAGCAATGTGGTCTTGCCACAGCCGCTTGGACCGAGCAAGCAAATGAATTCACTCTTTTTAATATCGATGTTGATTTCCCTAAGCGCTGTAAAGGAGTCAAATGTTTTGTTCACGCCTTGAATGGATAAATATGCTTCTGGCATAAGATGCCTCCTTCTACGTAGATTGTGAACGGAGCGGCTGCTCGCTGCAACGGGTCCAAATAGCAGCCGCTCCTACTCGCTTCACTTTTTCGGTTCGCTCTTCGTGTTGTAACGTTTGTCCCATTCAGCCAAAATGCTTTCACGATTTTTCGCAGCTTCATTCAAATCGTTCTTGATTAATTGCTTGATCGGGTCCACTTTGTAACCTTCAGGAAGTTTGGAAGCATCTGTTTTGATGGCCAAGATCGCATAGTTTTTGTTGTACTCTTGCATAGCTTCGTCCGTAATGGCCCAATCCAGGAACTGCTTGGATACTTGCTTAATCGTATTCTTCTTGACGAGCGCATTCGCTTCTACGTCCCACCCGGAGCCCTCTTTCGGGAACACGACTTCGACCGGAGATCCGTTCTTCTTCTCTTGCAGCCCGCGGTATCCGAATGAAATACCGATGGGGTATTCGCCCGTGCCGGCCAATTTAGCGGGCTTCGATCCGGAATGAACGTACATGGCGATATTGTCGTGCAGCTTGTTCATATAGTCCCAAGCTTTGTCTTTGCCTTCCAATTGGACCAATCCGGATACGGTCAGGAAGCCGGTTCCCGAGGAAGACGGGTTCGGCATCGTAATGAGGCCTTTGTATTCCGGTTTAATTAAGTCAGCATACGATTCAGGAATCGGAAGTTTACGCTTTTCCATCTCCGTTCTGTTGACGATAAACGCCGTTTCCCAAGCATCGATGCCAACCCAATGCGCCGGTACATTTTTATCTTTAAATTCAGGAAGCACGCGTTCGATCCCCTGCGGTGCGTATGGCTCCAATTGTTTGTTCTGATCAAGCACGAGCAAGCTTGTTGCCGCTAAACCCCAAACAACGTCTGCTTGCGGATTGTCTTTCTCGGCCAGCAGCTTGGCCGTAATCACCCCTGTTGAATCTCGGACAATGTTAATTTTGATCTCCGGGTATTTCTTTTTGTAACTAGCCAGATAGTTCTTGATCGCATCATCTTCCAGTGCGGTATATACCGTCAATTCCTTGCTGGTTGAATCCGTTCCCGTGGAACCAGCCGCAGCTCCTGGCGATGACTCCGTGGTAGTTGCCGATTTGCCACATGCGGCTAATACAAATACCAAAGTACCCATGACGACTAAACTTCTCGTTAATTTTCTCATTGTTCCGATTCCTCTCCTGGTTAGATTGGGTTCCTTCCGATACTACACACGCTTCTCTCTACTTTAATTTTGTCGTGTCTGGGTGCAAATGTTGTTTTCGCCGATCGACCTGCGATCAAAAACCCCCTTCACATCGCTTTTCATTCAATAATAAACATAAAAACAACCTTATTAAATTGATTTTAATTGCTTTTAGTTGTTTTTATAATGTGATTATATGCTTTCCCTCTCTTGCGTGTCAACCGTTTTATGTCATTTTAGGTGACATCAACATGTTTTTTTTATTGAATAGCTCTATAAATATATAAAAAAAGAAATAAACTGATTTATATGTCATGAAACATAACATGGTAATGGCTCAAAATCCAAAAAAAAGACAACCTCCCGCATGAGCAGGAAATTGTCTTTCTCCGGGCATGATTATTGCAGCAGAATCTCCCTCGCTACTTGGGACAGATCCTCGATGTCTACTTTGCCATCACCGTTGATATCCGCAATTTTGTACAGATCCCAATCCGGGCTGGAAGATGTTTGACCGTAAGCCGCTGCAACAATAGCCAAATCTCCGATGCTGACCTTGCCATCCCCGTTGGTATCGCCCGGAGCACGGGAGATTACGGAGGCATTAAAGGCTTGAATAGCCGCATTCAATCCGCTTACAGCTTGATCGACATCCGCCTGCGTTGCTGCTGTGTTCGTGAACACGCTGTTCGCCTTATCGATAGCTGCCTGGAAGATCGCTTTGGAACCCGCTTGGTATTGGCCAGGCTTGCTTCCCTCGACGGCAGCGTCATGCGTGCCTTGCGCACTGGCAATTAAAGCGCCCAGCGCCGCTTTATCGATGACGCCTATTTGTACGCTATGCGAAGCGCCATTTAGGCTCGTTTCAACCCCGTGTTCATCTGCAACGAGCACATTCGAAAGTTGAATCGTAGTGCTGCCCGGCGAATTCGCTAACGCTTTAAAGGTCAATTTCAGCCAATCGTTTTGGGCGGCATGATCTTTTCCCAAATTAGCCGTAATCAGACGAACTTGTCCGCTTGCCGCCACTTTATCGACAATGACAAAACCGTCTCGAAGGGAACTGGCCCCAACGAATTCAACTTGTGCCGGGTCATATTTCACCGTAATATCTTGCGCATACACGTTCTGGTCCACATGCTCGATTCCATAGGTTAAGTCAAAATTTCCTCCGGCTGTCACCTTATTCGCACCCCGCAGAACCGTTGTCGTCTCCTCAACAACGGATACTTTGGCCGTTACATTGCCATAAGCCGTTTTGCCTGTGACGGTAAACCCGCCGACACCCAAATAATCGTTCGGGTTCACCGCGTTCCAAGTCACAGGAACAGGCACAATACTGCCATCGCTCATCGTCAGCATGTTCACCTTGGCGGGCAGGACAGGCGCTTTGGTCTTATTGGTGGTCGCATAGACATTTCCTTCGAGCACGTTCTTCGCAAAGGTCTTATTATAGACATCAATGGAAGCATACGGCTCGTAATAGTTGCTCATGCCGGACACAGCCGCAAACATCGGCCGGTAATTCTGAGGCTCCCATACCAACACGCCCCTCGACTTGTTGTTAATGACATCGTTGGAGGCTGTAATAACCGCTTTCATAAAATCGGCTTGCCCTTGAACCGTACAAGGAATAGTAGAGTCCCCCAAGCCGTTCGGGCAGCCCGAAGTCGGATAAGCCGTCTCCGAAATGTTCACATCATATTGCGGATACGTCGTCGTATACGTGTGAAGGTCTTCCTCCAAATTCGCGATCGTACCATGCCAGTCGGAATAATAAGACATAGCCAATGTATTCACATCGGCGCCTTTGGCCTTAATGCGCGTGAGCAATTGATCCCAGAATTCCATCGTCTTAGGCAGCATATTCATCGGATCCGGATCTTTGTTCACCGTCGTGTGCAGCTCCACCTTAATCGCCGGTGAAACTTCACGCACCGCTTTGACACCGGCCGCAACCAACGAGCTGAGTCGATCCCATGAGTCATTGTACTTTTGCTGCTCAACAGGGTCTGTGGATCTCCAGTATTTCCACAGAATACCGCCTCCTGGCTGGGACCAATAGGTCAGCTTGCCTGTAGCGCTGGCCGCATAGGCAGGCGTCGTCGGCACAGGAGTCATCTCCGCCTGCTCGCTGCCCCACAGAAAGCCGTTAATAATTTCGTTGCCAATCGCCACGACATCAGGAGTCGTGCCTTGATCCACTAGCTGCTTGGTGTAGGTATAGGTAAAATCATGAACGGCTGTTACCAATTCATTGAAAGGCAACGTGGCCCATGCTTTTGGCTTCGGCTGATGCTGAGGATCCGCCCACGAATCGGCATAATGAAAGTCAATTCCGAGCTCAAGATTGCGAGATTTGATTTGCTTGGCAACGGCCGCAGAACGGGTGGGGCTTATATAGTCCGGGCTGGACAAATTGCCGGTGCTCTCACTTCTCGGTTCATTCCAAATGCGCAGGCGAACGAATTTCATGCCACGATCCTTGACCAGATCGAAGACATTCGGACCAGGGCCTTTGTCAGCATCCTTAGGATTCAAATAATAATTCCTGCTGCTGTATTGATCCGCATAGGACATATCTGCACCTAGGATGGTGTCGTCGCGCAGATAGTTAAACGCTTTCATTTCTTTGATGCCCATACGAGCGCCATTGCTTGCCCCCGTCAGGGTAATGCGCAGATAGCGTGTGCCTTTTTGATTAAACAGATCGGTAAAGCCTTCAGATATGGTGCTATTGTTAGTCCGATCCGCAAGGACGTACCAGTTCGATCCATCGGCCGATCCTTCAATTTTATACTGATATACCGCATTATTGTCGGCAAAGACCACTTCTGTCTTGCGCACATTATCATAAGCGCCGCCAAGGTCCAACTTCAGCCAATGACCCGCTTCATTGTCGTCTGCCACCCATGCCGTATTCATATTCTCATCGGTAGCGAGTTTAGATGTAGCATTGCCGCTGTCGGACGATGGCGTCACCCAGAATTTTTTAGCGATATTGCTTTCAATTGGTGTAATCTCAGCTGTCCCGTTCATCGCAGAGGCTCCCGCCGGCAGCATCCCCGCAATCGTACTTAGAATCATTCCCGCACACAGTAATTTACGCATCTTTTTCACTTGCTTACCTCCCACGAATACTATTGAAATTAACGTATCATCTCGGGGTGTGATTGCAATGATTGCGATTCTCATCTGTAGATTCTTCGGGGTTTCAGGGATGGGAGCCGATTGAACGTTTGCCTTGCGGATTCACCTCTTTCTGACGGGATATTCAATGCCGCTTCCAACATCTCCCTTGTTCATTATCGTAACAATAGAGTTAAATAACAATTGAATATCCTCATCAATTCTATGAATTTTCACTAGTCTTTCTGCCCCACTAGGGACGCTTATCCAATATTGGAAAAAGCAGCTTTTGATTTGTTTTCGTATAGATGTTCGTTTTCCAAATTACTTCCGAGCCGGTGTCGATCCTTCCCTCGACCTTCTGGCCATTGCTCAATTGAACGGCCGTCTTTAAGGACATATAGCCCATATTAAAAGGCTTCTGAACGACAATTGCCTGCATGATCTCTTCTTCCAGGAATCCGATTTCCTCCATAGAACTGTCGAAGCCAATAAGCTTAATTTCGCCTGGCTTTTTCAAGTCGCGCACCGCCCTTGCTGCGCCGAGAGCCGAGGGCTCATTTAATCCGACAATGCCTTTCAAATCCGGATGATCCGCCAGGAGCTGCTTCGTAATGTCATACGCTCTATCCGGAGAACCTTCGCTATAGTAAGTGTCCAGCAGGCGGAAGCCGTTATCCTTTTGCAGCGCTTCGCGCAGGCCGTTTTCTCTTTCAATCGATGTGGAGGATCCTTTAATAAAGTTAATAATGGCCACTAGGCCTTTATCCGGCAGCGACTGGATCAGCGCTTCTCCCGCTTTCTTCCCCGCTCCCACATTATCCGTGGCGATAAAGGACTTGGAAATGCCTCCTTTAAGACCGGAGTCCACCGTAATTAACGGGATTCCCGCTTTTACAATTTCGTTCGCAATTGGCACGGTGCGCTCATAATCCAACGCCGCCAGCACAATCGCCTTCGGCTTGCGCGCGATCACTTCACGCAAGAGCCGGATTTGGCCATCGACATCTTTTTCCGTATCCGTGCCGACGACTTTGACCTCCGCCCCCATTTCAGCGGCAGCGGCATTAACCCCTTGCTCGACGACCTGCCAAAACTCGATCCGCTTATCCGTCGTCTTGGGGACAAACACGATGGACGGGTCATTTTTACCCGAAACTTTCAAGTCATAGATACAAACAAAAATTAACAGGATGACAATAACGGCAAAAAATAACCAGCGCTTCATTCCTCCTCCACCTCCAAAACCGAGCTTGGAATCCGCAATGTTACCGTCGTTCCTTCTTCCGGTTCGCTTTCGAAAGATAAGCCGTACGCTGCGCCATAGAACAATTGAATGCGGTGATGCACATTCCAGACGCCAAGCCCATGATCCTTGGAAGGCCCCAACAGCGCTTGCACCTTGTCCCTTGTCATCCCAAGACCGTTATCGCTCACCGTAATTTCAATGACTCCGTCAACCATCCGACCGCGAATGCGGATATGACCGTGTTCCTCCATTCGTCTTATCCCATGGTAAATCGCATTCTCGACCAGCGGCTGCAAAACGATTCTTAGAATCCGGCAGCCATGCAGTTCCGGCTCAACCTCGATCTCATACGAAAATTTATTCGTATAGCGCATTGACTGAACCGTGAGATAGTTGGATAAATGCTCCATTTCCATGGATATGGGAACTTCTTGTTCCCCTTTTCCGATGCTGTAGCGCAGCATTTTGGAAAGCGCCATCGTCATATTGACGACTTCTCTCATTTTGTTCGTTTCCGCCATCCAAATAATGGATTCCAGCGTGTTGTACAAAAAATGAGGATTGATTTGCGATTGCAGCGCTTTGATTTCACTCGTCCGAAGCAGCACCTCTTCCTGCACGATTTGCTTCATCAAATCTTTTATTTTCACAATCATGACATTAAAAGTTCGTGCTAATTTGCCGATTTCATCGGCTTGCGTAATATCGGCACGGATGTCAAAATCGCCTTGCTCCACCTGCTTCATATGCGCTTCCAGCTTTTTTATCGGCCTGCTGAGCGTAAAAGACAGCACAATGGAAATGCCCAGCGCGATAATCAAACAAATGCTGCCCCATAAAACCGTCGACAGCTGTATTTTCTTCTTGTTGCCGACGAGCTCTTCCGGATAGGTGACACCGACAATTTTCCAACCGAAATTCGTCGTTCGGATCGATAAGATTTTCTTATGTTGATTTTCCTCCAAAGAGAGCTGTCCGTCTTCCGAGGCTAAAATGGCTTCGATGGGTTCACTTTTCAAATTCGTGTGTATGATCTGCTGCTGAGGGTGGTAGACGAGGTCTCCTTCGGAATTGACAATGAACACATAGCCTCTCTTGCCCAATTGAATATGGCTGCAGAGATCATTAATGATGTTGTAGTTGAGATCGACGAGCAATACGCCGGTCTTGTCCCAACGATCATTGCTCCGAAATTGTTGACTCATGGATATGACCCATGGATATTCGTTGCGATACACATGTTCAACTTCAGATGAGGAGATATGGATGGAGCCGTTCTTCGCTTTCGAATACCAATCTTGAGCAATTAACTCATAGTAGCTTTTCACCGCGGTTTGCTCCCTGTCGGAGATTACGGCACCGTTGGAGCCTACGAAGAGAATGGCGCTGATGTCATTTCTGGACTGAACGATGACGCGCAAGGAGCTTTCAATCGCTTCAACCAGCTTTTGGCCCACGGGAGAATGAGGGTCCGACATTGTCAAATACTGCTCAATTTGTCCGTTGTTATAGAGTAGGGAGGAAATGCTTTTCATATTGTCGATATACGTCTCGATGGTCGTGCCAACCTGATTGATAAGTTCATTCGTGTACTGCACGGAGTTTTCCGTGACAGAATCCGACGACTGCCGGTACGTGTTATAACTCAAAATTAGCGTAGTGCCGATGATCAAGCAGGAAAATGCGACGGCGATGCTCGTATGAATGCTTTTAAATCTGAAAAAACGTCCTTTAATCAAGAGAGATCCCCTCTCTGCTTAAGGCTCTGTATTCTTTGGGCGTCATCCCGTGATGGCGCTTGAAAATAACGCTGAAATATTGCGGATCGCCGTATCCCACTTTCGCGGCAATTTCGTAAGCTTTCAAATTCGTCTCCGACAGCAGCTCCTTCGCTTTCGCAAGCCGGATCCGGGTGACAAACTCGATAAAGGACTGGCCTTTCTTCTGTTTGAACAGTCCGCTGAAATAATTCATACTCATATAGACATGCTGGGCAACGTCGCCAAGCGATAAGTTTTCATTGGCATAGTTTTCTAAAATGTACACTTCGGACCGTGTCAACAAGGAGTCTACATCCTGCTCCATTTTCTGAATCACCTGTTCAAACAGCTGCAGACACAACGATTCCAACCACACCTTCACTTCATCCAGTGTTGTATAGGCACGAACCTCACCCAAAATATCCGCCGCTTCCATGGCATCATGACCCGAATCCTCGAATAGTTGAATGATCGAAACGAGGAACCTTTGCACATAAATATAGCAGCGATCCACAGACGATTGCGAAGCGCGCAGCTCATTGATCCAGTCGCCGAGCAGTTTGGCGAAAAGCTCTTTGTTCCCCGTTTTCAGCGAGGCGATCAGCTTGCGTTCCCATTCTGCATGATGCACCTGCAGCTGGCCTTTGCCATGTACGATATCCTCGATGGAGATAATCTTATTTTTGCCGACCAAAAACCGGTAGTCGAGCGCGGACACCGCCTCGGAATACGACTTCGTCAACTCCCCCACCGTCGGGTAGGGCCTGCCAATGCCAATCGACACGCGTACCTTCACATACTTTTCTATGCATTGAGCGGCTTGCTCCGCATATTTCTGGACGGCTAACGAAAGTGATGACAGCTCTCCGGCAAAAATAATGCCGATCTTCTCGTCTCTTGTGCGAAAAACAATGCCACCTTGCTCAAGCTCAAAAATTTCATGAACGATATTATAAACGGCAAACCGCAGCAATTCGGTTTCCGAGCTGATTTTCGCTTCGAAATGATACAAAAACTCTTCCACATCCAGCGTTAACGCCACATAATACGGTCCGGCGAGCGATAAATGAAACAGAGCGAATTTATTCCGGATCTCCTCTTTCTTCACTTCACTTGAAACCAGCCGTTCCAAAAATTGCTCCCGCAGCAAAGGCAAGCTCATATTCAATTGGCTCTGCAAGCGGGATACGTCTTCATTTCTTAAACGCTTTTCATCCAATTCTTTTTTCAAATGATGCAAAATGCCTGTAAATTCTTGATGGCTAACCGGTTTCATCACATAATCGTAAACCTTGAGCTTGACGGCCTGCTTGGCGTACTCGAACTCACCGAACCCGGTCATAATGATGACCGTAATGTCCCGGTAATGATCGGCAACGGCGGCGGCAAGCGCAAGCCCATCCATATGGGGCATCGAAATATCCGTAATAATGACATCAGGCAGCCTAGTCTCGAGGGAATCCCACGCTTCCCGGCCATCGCCGTAAGAGCCGATCAGCTCAAAACCGTGGCTCTCCCAATTCATTTTATTGCGAATGCTTTCGCGTACCGCTTCTTCGTCGTCAACAATGATAAGGGTATACATCCTACCACCTCTGAATCAACAAATTCATTTTGAACATCACACTGTTATTCGAGAATAACGCTTACATTTCCTGTACGTCCCCCTTAACTACTTTTCGACAAAAAGGGCTGCCCGCAGGAGCAGCCTTTCCAATCCTCCAGGGCAGCCTCATCGCCTTAGTTATACAGCAGTGCCTTGATCTCAGCCGAATCGATATTATTTTTATCATACCAGTGGAAGCCGGTATCAATCGTTTTCTCTACTTTCTCGCCTTTGCTTGCCATGACTGCCGCTTTGACGGACCAGTAGCCGATGCCGATCGGATCCTGTGTAATGGCTCCGGCCATTTTACCGTTCTTAATCGCATCGATTTGCGCCTTGCCGGAGTCATAGCCGATGATGACCAATTTATCTTTTTTGAGCTCCGTTACCGCGTTGACAACACCGATTGCCGAGCCTTCGTTGGCCCCAAAAATACCTTTCAGGTTCGGATGCCCTTGAATAATCGCCTTAGCCAAATCGGTTGATTTCAACTGGTCGCCGCCGCCGTATTGAATGTCAACGATTTTGATGTTGGGATGCTTCGCTTTCATCTGTTCCACGAAGCCGTCTCTGCGGTCAACGCCTGTGCGGCTCGTTTGGTCGTGTACGACAAGGGCAACTTCGCCGGCATCGCCGATTTTTTCTGCCATTTTGTCAGCGGCGAGCGCTGCGGCTTTCTTATTATCCGTAGCTGCCGTGGTGACCGGAATGTCGCTGTCGACGCCGGAATCGAAGCCGATAACCGGAATATTCGACGACTTGGCTTTCTGCAGGAGCGAGACGGACGCTTTGCTGTCCAGCGCTGCGAAAGCGATGGCCGTAGGCTTTTTATCTAAAGCGGCTTGCAGCATTTCAATCTGTTTGTCGACTTGCGCTTCGGTTTCCGGCCCCTCGAACGTAATGGTGACGTCAAACTCTTTCGCCGCCTTTTCCGCTCCTTGCTTCACCGCTTGCCAGAACTGATGCTGGAAGCCTTTGGAGATCACAGGAATGTAAGGCTTGCCACTGTTTGAAGAAGCTGTTTTTGCCGTTGATGACGGCGTGCCGGATGTTGAACTTGAGCCGCAAGCAGCCAGTAGAGATGCAGAAAGCGTAAGCGCAGCGGTGACCATCACCAGTTTACCCATTTTGTTTTTCATTTTGTCGTCTCCCTTTTACATGAATTTGGTATATTAATTCTTATAAAGAATGAATACCGAATGCCATTATCCCGCTTTGCGCCGGCGCAAAATGTCTGCATACACCGCGAGTAAAACCACGATACCTACGATAACCGTTTGCCATTCTTGGGGAACGGACAAGATCCTTAACCCATTCGTCATCACACTCATAATCAGAGCCCCGATCACCGTTCCCAAAATAGACCCCTGTCCACCGCTTAACGATGTGCCTCCAATGACGACCGCCGCGATGGCTTCTAATTCATATCCCATGCCAAGTGCCGGCTGAGCCGAGTCTAATCTTGAAGCAATCATGACGCCCGCAATCCCGCTGAATAAGCCTGTCAACACATAAATGGCGATTTTCCAAAAATGAATATGAACACCGGATAACCGGGTTGCTTCTTCATTGCTGCCTAATGCGAAATTGTAGCGTCCAATGACCGTCTTGGTCAGCACCAAGCTCGAAATAATGGCCAGTCCGAAGAAAATGAGGATGGCATTCGGCACTGCGAATCCCGGAATCACCTTCTCCAGCACCGACCCCATCGCAATTTGGCGAAAAGCCGGCGTTTCATTGAAGTAAATCGGTTTGGCATGGGAAATGACAAGTGACAGCCCTTTGGTCATCATCATAACGGCAAGCGTCGCAATAAACGGCGGAATGCCCATTTTGGCAACTGCAAAACCGCTGAACAATCCGCAGAGCACACCTGTTAAAATCCCCGCCACAATGCCGATGGGAATCGGCAAATGCCACTCGGTGATGAATACGCCCGTCATTACAGCGGAGAAGGTCATCACCGTACCGACACTTAGATCGATGCCTCCTGCGATAATGACGAATGTCGAACCCAGTGCCAGTACGCCGATAACAGCCGTAGATAAGAGAATCCCGACGATATTGGTAAATTGCAGGAAATTGCTGGAGGATACGGAGAAAATGACAACTAAAAGCGCCAAACTCGCGAAAGCTAACAGTTTCTGTGTGGCGGCTGTCTTTCGCAGGGGTGGCCGCGAAATTTTCAAAGAGCTTAATTGCATAGATGACCTTCCTTTCTTAATTGCGGCTCGTCGCCAGTCTCATAATCTCTTCTTGATTGGCTAGTTCCCCCGGAAGCTCGCCGGTAATTCGGCCCTCGCACATCACCAGAACGCGGTGGCTTAAACGCAAAATTTCCGGCAGCTCCGAGGAAATCATGAGAATGGCCTTCCCTTGCTTGGCCAAATCCTCAAGCAGCGCGTAAATCTCCGATTTCGCCCCTACGTCGATACCTCTTGTCGGCTCATCGAAGATGAGCACCTGGCAATCCCGGTGCAGCCATTTTCCAATGACGACCTTTTGCTGATTGCCGCCTGACAGAAACTTGGCTTTCTGCTGCACGCTCGGCGTTTTTATTTTCAATGCTTCCACATATTGTCCCGATATCCGTTCGATCGAGCTATCTCTCATCCATCCGAGGCTGTTGCGGAATTTCTTGAGGGAAGGCAGCGCGATATTGGCTCCGAGCTCCATATCCACGACCAGCCCATAGCGCTTGCGGTCCTCCGATAAGTAACCAATTCCGTGTTTCACCGCATCGTGGGTGCCACGAATACTTACTTTCTTACCGTTCATGTAGACCTCGCCGGTGTCCATGCGATCTGCGCCGAAGATTGCTCTAGCCACCTCGGTTCGCCCCGCTCCCATCAAACCGGCAACCCCGACAATCTCACCGGCATGCACCTTAAAGCTAATCTCCTTAAAGGCATTCCCTCTGCCGAGGTTTCGGACTTCCAGGACATTTTGCTTCGATCCGGCTTGCAAGCGCGGGCTCTTCTCTACCTGGATTTCTCTGCCTACCATCATCGAGATGATCGTGTCCATGTTGGTTTCCTTCGTTGGGACAGTGGCAATATAACGGCCATCCCGCATGACCGTGATGCGGTCACTAATCTTTCTAAGCTCCTCCATGCGATGGGAAATGTAAACAATTCCCACACCGTTTCGGCGCAGCTTCTCAATCATCCGGAACAATTCGTTGATTTCCGTTTCCGTCAAAGCCGCCGTGGGCTCATCCATGATGAGCACCTCGGCATTGAACGACAATGCTTTGGCGATCTCGATCATCTGCTGCTTCGCGACGCTGAGCTCCGATATTTTCATGCGCGGATCCAAGTTCAAATTCAGCTGTTTCAGGAGCTCCGCCGTATCGTCGTTCATCTTCTTCTCATGCAGTAAAAATCGCAGTGATTTGCGCGGCTCCCGGCCAATGAACATATTTTGCGCAATCGTCAAATCGGGGATTAAATTAAGCTCTTGATGAATGATGGAGATGCCGAGCAATTGGGCCGATTTCGTATCCGGGATATGAACTTCTTGTCCTTTCAACAGGAGGCGTCCTCCGTCTTTCTGGTAAATGCCGGTTAAAATTTTCATCATCGTCGACTTGCCGGCCCCGTTTTCACCGACTAAGGCGTGGACTTCACCCGGATTCAGCTCAAATTGGCAGTTTGAGAGCGCTTGAACGCCGGGGAAATGTTTGTCGATCCCTTCCATTTGCACGAGTGGTTGTATCACTGCTTGTGTTCACCTCGATATCGTTTACTGTTATCATCTTAGCTGTAAACGGTTCATTTGAGAGTGGAGTATTTTCTTGAAAAAGTCGAATAATTTCCGATATAAGGTAAAAATGCCTGCAACTACCCCGTGTGCTTAGGCGGAGTGAATTTCGCCTTATTGAGGGGAACTGTAGGCCCTTATTTAGGCAAAAAGGCGTAAATTCGGGGATTGGGGGAACTACAAGGCCTTATGTCACCTCGATCCTCCAAAAATATATTGGGATTGACGAAATAACTGCCCCTAGTTCCCCCTTGCTCGCCCAAAGGGCTATTTTGGGCAAAATAACGCCCTGTGGTTCCCCTGCCAGCGGGCATCTGTAAGTTCCCATACCTGACAGCGGGTAGCGTTTGACAATAAGAAAAACCCAGCCTGCAGCGGCTAGGTCCTTGTCTAAACCCATGGAGTGGGGAGGAATTGGCTATTGGGATTTCGCTTTTTCACCTCTTATCTATTCCTTCCTCTTACCCGATTCGGTTGAAGGAGTCCTGTGTCTCTTCACGCTTCGGACACACCGGCCGTTATCTTCACGGAAAGCTTCGTGTCTCTCTGCGGACGGACACCGGAGCCCTTATTTTCCAATCTCAGGGTGGAATCAGCCCCCAAGTGAGCAAATAACAGCGCTGGTGTCCGTTTCATGTTCGAAAAGGCTTTTTTCCATCGAATAAGGGCCACTCAGTCCCTTAGCAAGGAATATATAAAAAAGAACCCGAGGAGCTCATCTCCTCAGGTTCTTATCCATTATCTTTTATTCCGCTTGAAGCCATGTAATATCTTTGTGTTCCAATTGCTCTTTCCATTCCTTCGGAGCACCCACATTGCTGACGATAATATCGATCTTGTTCAAATCCGCAATTTTGTAGAATTGAACTTGTCCGAATTTCGAGTGGTCCGTTACGACAATACTGATCTTCGATTGTTCAATCAGTTTTTTCGCAAATTGCCCCCGGTCTTCGTCGAATGCGGTTATCCCTTTATCCAACATAATCCCGTCTATCGAAATAAAAGCTTTATCCACATAAAAGTTCTCGATCATTTTTTCAGCCATTGAACCAACGACGCGCGATTGCAGAGGACTAACTTTACCCCCGATAAAGAAAATATCTCCCGTAAGCAGTTCCTTGTTTTTATAATCGATTAGCAGGTAAAGGGCCGGAACGGAATTCGTGAGCACGGTGATGTTCTTCTTATTCAGCAAATAATCAATAATATGCAGTGTCGTTGAACCGTCATCGATGAAAATGACCTCATTGTCTTCCACTAACGTAGCCGCTTTCCGGCCAATCATTTTCTTTTCATCGGCATGCAAAATTTCCCGCTTTAAATGGGACGGCTCCTCGCGCGAAATATTGATTTTCACAGCTCCGCCGTAAACCCGCTTCAATTTGTTCTCTTCTTCCAATTCCTCGAGATATCTGCGGACCGATTCTGACGAGACATTCAGACTTTCAACTAACTCTGTCGTCTTTACTTTGCCCTCAAGATTAAGAAGGTTTAATATGTAGTCTTTGCGCTCTTCTCCGATTAATGACATGCTACCTTCCTCCTGGTCAATTCACTAACTCATATGGTAGCAATATTAAGCAAGCGGTGTCAACATTTTCAATCGTTCCTACCGTTTTTCATGGCGGTCGATGGCCAGCTTCTGTATTTGCAGCGCCTGGTCTATTTTGGAAGATTTCATTTTGCTCACATAGCTGTCAAACGTATCCACGGATTCCACGCCAAGAATAATTTTTAAAGACATCTCGTCAACGAGTGTCGTGACATCGTTCATAATGGAGGACAACTCCGCGTTCTCGAGCTCCGTTCTCGGAATTTGCGGCATCGTGTGCTGATCCACATTCGTGTTCGACCACTCCAGAACCGCCTTCCGCTGCTGGGGCAACGTGTAATATTGCTCCATATACCGGACATCCTGGACGAAAGGGCCAAAATAGCTCGCCCGCGAATACATCGCAAGCGCTTGAGCCGGCGCCAGTTTCTCGCGGTTGCGCAAAATGAAATCGGTATACGTCGGATACCCGTCAACCATCGTATAGCTGGTTCCCTCGATGCCGAAGTTGAACAGCATGTGCCCTTCCTCGCTGTAGCCGAAATCGAGCAGCTTGGCGGCCGCTTCCGCATGTTTGCTTTTGCTCGAAATCGCTACGCCGCCCGTTCCCACATAGGCATAGCTGCGTTGGCCGAACTCCGGCTTGTCGCCTTTCTTCAGAACCGGATAAGGAGCCGCTGCGAACATGACGCCTTTGTCCTTCTCTTCCACGATGGGCTGCCATTTTCCGAGCCCTGCGCCGGCGTTCCAGATTGTGGCCCCGCTTCGTCCTGTTATCATGTTGGAATCCATCGTTTTGGTGTCTACGGTGGCGATATTTCTATCCAACAGCCCCTCGGCGTACCATTTATGAAAGGTCGCCAGAAATTGTTTATAGCCTTGCTCCATCGGACCGAATTTCACTTGTCCTTGATCCAGGTAGAACCCTTTTTTGATCCCGAAAGCGCCGACAAAAGCACCGCCTTCAATACCGAATAACGGATTTGGAACGCCCAGAAACGTTAAAGGAGCCTCGATGCCTTTCTTTTCCTTAAAAGCCTTTAGTACGGTGTACCACTCATCCATGGTCGTCGGTATTGGAAGCCCCAGCTCATCCAGCCAATCCTTCCGGATAATGGGACCTTGATACGTGCGCAGCAAATCGTCGCCCCGAATGAACGGAAAGACATAATAGCTGCCGTTGTCGGTTTTGACCTGTTTGTCTACGTCCGGATGCTCCGCTAAGTACTTCTTAAGATTAGGCGCGTAGTTATCGATAAGCTCGTTCAATCTCAAAATATACCCGTCGCCGATCGCCTTCTCCGGGCCTCCCGGATAACTGTCCCATTCATATTCCATCATATCCGGCAAATCCCCGGATGCGAGCAGCACATTCATCGCTTCTTTGGCTTGATTCGCCGGAGGCTGGATGAATTTGAGGCGGACCCCCGTTCTTTTTTGCCATTCTTGAAAAAAGGGCACATCCGGCGTATTCGGCTTTACACTTGCCGCATTGCCGTTAAGCTCCGCCCAATATGTCATCGTGTACTTGGCTGTATCCGGCTGCTCCAGTCCTTGTCCCGCTTCGTTGGGCAGGGCGGTTCCCGCCGGCGAGGCTGAGGGAGCGGCAGCGCTGCAAGCTGTTATCGCGAGGACGCCGGCTGCCAAGATAGGGAATATTAAAGGTTTGCGTAATATCATAGGGTGAACCTCCATAAGCTGGGATCTCGCAGCAAAAATCAGGGAAAAATCAGGTCGCATCAGGGCATTTCCTTGTATTTCCCGGGCGTAATCCCCTCATATTTTTTGAAAACGCGAATGAACGTAGCCGCTTCGTTATAGCCAACGGACTTGGCGATTTCCGAGATGGAGCCCTGCTTGTGAACGATCATCCGCTTGGCCTGCCCAATTCGGAACTTCGTAATATAGTCCAGCAATCCTTCGCCGGTACCATCCTTAAACAGCTTTGAAACATAGCTGCCCTTGAGCTCGAAGCGCTCACCGATCGTATTGACGTTGAGATTGGCATCCTGATAATGTTCCTCAATATAACGGATCACATTCGCGATAAGCTCGCGCAGCGTCTCGGCGCGTTCCTTCGTTACATTCGTTTCCATTTTGGCGGCTGCGTGCGCACAAACTTCTTTGAGCAAGCTCAGGAGCTCCTGCTGCATTTCGAGGATCGTATCGCATGCGATAATGGAATCCATCCATCGCGGATTGTCTCCCAGCAACCGGCTTTCCCCATCCCCAAGCTCATTAATCGCCTTCACCATCGTACCGACCAGATTAAAAATCAAACATCTGGCCAACGTCAGCGAGACCAGCGGCTTATTGAAATTTCGTTCCATAATCTCGTTCATACTGGCAGACGCCTGCTCATAATCGCCAATTTTAATCATATTAATAATTTGCTGCTCCACTTGAAGCGGATAATAGTAGCCAAGCGACAGCTTATCTGCGGAATCAATCCGAATTTCATCGTACGTAATAATTTCTCTTTTTCCCCGAACCATTTTATACTCCATCGCGTCCAAGGCCTCGCTATAGGCATTGGCCACGCCAAACAGCGAGGAGTGAATGCCGCCGATCGAGATCGTGAGATCCATGTGAAAACGCATCAGGAACCGCTGGGCTTCGGCTGCAATCCAGTTCAGATCTTCCTTTCGCTCGGCCGCTTCGTCTGCGGCAAAATTGACCAAACAAACCATCATGTCGTCAACTTCCGCAACGTAACCGGCATGATGGCGGTGTCCGACAAGCTCTTCCACCACATTGGTGATAATGAATTGAATCAGCTTCCGCCTTTCGTTCATATCCATGCCCGGCAAATTAGCGGAAAGGTTCTCATTATTTTCAACGGCAAATAAAATGACCGCAAACTCATTGGAAATGAGTTCCATATGAAACGATTTGAACGCCTCTTCATACGAAATGAGCGTATCGCTCTTGCCTTTCAGGAGCCGGTTCAGCATATTCGAACGCAGCACATATTGATGAGACTGCAATTGCAGCGCAATTTGATCCTTCTCGCTTCGGGTATCCGAGATCGCCCGCTGAATAAAACTCAGCTCGTTCCCGTCTGCCCGTTCCTCTGCCGAATGCTTGTCCGAAACCGACTGAACAAGCCGCTGAATCGGCGAATAGTTGCGGCGCATGAAAAACCATGTTAATACGCCTGCTCCAATGAGCGAGATGAGGATGCTGACATAAGTGAATTTACGGACATATTCCGCTTTCTCCCAATATATCCGGCTGGGGATGACCAGCACGTACTTCAAGTCCGACACGGCCGATTGCATATAAAAGAGTTCTGAATCCCCGTTTTTTGCCGGCGAATACGCCACACGATCCCGATCTAGCGCTTGCTCCAGATTGAGATTTGTATAGACCGACACAGGAAGATTGGAAAGCAGAACTTGATTGTCATGGTTAAGAATTAACAGCTGCCCGCCGCTAAATCCGGAAATTGTTTCCATCGCCTTCTGGAATCGCGCCAAGTCCGCCATCACGACGACAGTCCCCGTTTGTTTCCCATTCAAATCTTTGGGCAGATGCGCAATATACGCAATGGAAGTTTGGGGGCTGCCGGCATCTGAACGAGGCAGCAACAGAAACTGGTTATTATCCGCGTTGTTGATCGTGTCGAGCCACTGCTCATAACGAAGCGTGCCCGTGTTGTGAATCGTATCGAAAGCCGTTTTCATATCTCTGACATTGCCGGGCCGCAGAATCGAAGAGGATTGGTTCCAAGTTACGTAGAACTCGTCGATCGCCGCATACGAGGTTTGGTACATTCTAAACTCTTTGACCAGCTGATATGCAAGGAATTGATCGTCGCTCTGCCGGATGTTGGAGTACATCAAGGATTGCAGCTTCGTATTCCATGTGATTTCCATATTTAATCGTTTCATCAAATCGATTTGGGTGTCAATCGTGTACCGCACTTGCTTGAGCAAAGAATCGTTCGCCCGGTGAATCTCACTTTTTAACGCGTCGCTGGATTGTGAATAAATAATTAAGCTCATCATCATGGGGATGAACAAAACGGCGCTGTACGATAGTAACCAAGTAAAAATAATGCTTTTTCTTTTACGCCATAGAAATCCGATGTTCAATATGGATCTCCTCCCATTGGATGTTCAATATAGGTCTGAAGGGATTGTCTCCACTTCCCTCTATTATAACGCGATATGCAAGGGGAGGAATGTCCAAAATGACAAATTCGATTGACAAAAGCTCGATTCCGGCCGGATTCGGAGCCCTTTATCCTTTTAAAGAGCCGACCATGACTCCTTTGACAAAGAATCGTTGAACGAACGGATAAATGCAAAGCACCGGCAATGTGGCCACAACAATCGTGGCATATTTAATCGTTTCACCGATCTGAAAGCGGTCGCCCGCATCCGCCCCGACGGACATGCCATCCGTTGAATTGGCGATCAGAATTTCCCGGAGGACGAGCTGCAGCGGGAACAGATCCCTATTCTTGATAAACACGGAGGCATAGAACCAGCCATTCCATTTATCCACCGCATAATACAGAATCATTACGGCAATGACCGGCATGGAAAGCGGGATAATGATCCGGAACAGAATCGTGAAATGGTTGGCGCCGTCGATTTTGGCCGACTCCTCCAAGCTGTCCGGGATCGACATAAACGCGGTGCGCATAATGATCAGATTGAATGTGCCGATGGAGAAAGGGATGATCGTCGCCCAGAGAGAATCGAGCAGTCCGACATTTTTGACAACCAAATATAAAGGAATCAAGCCCCCGTGGAAAAACATCGTGAACACGATAATGAGCATGAACGCCTTGTTCCAGATGACATTTTTGCGGGAAAGCACATACGCGCCCAGCGCTGTCATCAGCAGATTCACCGCTACGCCGGCGATCACGATAAACAGCGTATTCCGGTAACCGATGAGAATGCCCGGATTTTTCATGACGCCTTTGTAAGCTTCCAAACTAAAGCCAAGCGGTTTCAGCAAAATCCCTTTGTGCCCAACTAATCGGCCCGCATCGCTTAACGAAGCAAAAAGCACATATAACAAGGGATATAACGTGACGATGACGAGTGCGATCAGGATCAAATAGATCGAGGCATCGAACCATTTTTCAAGTATGCCGGTATGTTTTTTCATAGAATTCACCTCACCATAGACTGCTTTCGTTAACTTTACGGCTTATATAGTTCGCTGTAATCAGGAGTATCAGGTTGATGACCGAGTTAAACAAGCCAACAGCCGAGCTGTAGCTCCATCCGAACTCCAACAGCCCTTTGCGGTAGACGAAGGACGAGATCACGTCTGCGGTTTCATAAGTAACAGGATTATACAGCAGAATAATTTTCTCAAAGCCCACATTCAGCAAATTCCCCATTCGCAAAATAAACATAATCGCAATCGTCGGCATGATCCCCGGCAAAGTAATGTAGACAATCTGCTTCCATCTGCTCGCCCCGTCCATGCGTGCCGCCTCATACTGCTCCTGATCGATGCCCATTAAAGCGGCGATATAGATGATGGACTCCCAGCCGATCCGCTGCCATATTTCGGAGAGGATGTAGATCGGACGAAACAATTCCGGCTTCTGCAGCATCGCTTGCCCGTCGTAGCCAAAGGCCATCACGATTTTATTAATGACGCCGTCCGCGTTCGTAAAATCAGTAATAATCCCGCAAATCACGACCATCGAAATAAAATAGGGCATGTAAGTGATCGTTTGCGCTACACGCTTAAACATCTTGCTACGTACTTCATTGATGAGGAGGGCCAAAATAATCGGTGCCGGGAACTCAAAAACCAAGGAATACAACGAGATGACAATCGTATTTTTCAAAATCCGCCAAAAGTAATAGCTGCCGAAAAAGTCCTGAAAATGCTTAAAACCGATCCAAGGACTGCCCAAAATCCCTTTCATTGGCGAATATTCTTTGAACGCGATCAAAGCGCCGTACATCGGTGCATAGTGAAAAATAAAATAATAAGCAAGTACGGGAACCATCATCAGGTACAAATATTTGTTTAAAATAAAATCGCGGACATAGCGGTTTGTATCCGCCTTTTTCGCAGCGAGCTGAGCTTTCTCAAGCGGTCTGACATTCTCCATCTTCATCCTCACCCCAATTCAAATTAGGAGAGAGGGCTTCGGGAGCCCTCTTCTGTATGTTCTTCCTAACGCTTGTTGTAGCGGTCAAGCGCCGCTTTTTGAATCGCGATGGCGCGATCCAGGTTGAGCGATTTCATTTTCGCTATATAGCTCTCAAATTGACTGACGGGCTCGTTGCCCAGAATGATTTTGAGCGTCATTTCATCGACCAGCGTATTGATGTCGTTCATAATTTTCGCATATTCGGAGCTCTCTTCCGGCGTTGGCGTAAGCGGCGGCAAACTGTATTTGTCCGTATCCGTTTTCTTCCAAATATTAACGGCGTCGCGCTGCGATGCCATCGTAAAGAACTGCTCCGCATAGCGCTTATCCTGGATAAACGGACCGTTGTAGCTTCCGCGAACGTACATCGACATCGCCTGTGCAGGAGCTAATTTATCCGGATTCTTCATTAAAAGATCCGTATATTTCGGGTAACCGTTCTCCATCTTGTAGCTAACGCCTTCGGTTCCGAAGTTGAAGAACATGCGGCCTTCCTCGCTGTAACCGTAATCCAGCAATCTGACAGCTAATTCCGGATCTTTGGCTTTGGAAGTAACCGCTACGATACCGCCGGAGGAGTAGGGCTTATCCTTTTGGCCGAACTTCGGCATGTCGCCTTTTTTCAGCACAGGGTACGGAGCTGCGACCAATTGCGCTTTCGGGTCCTTGGCTTGGACCAGCGGCTGCCATTTGCCGATCCCGCCTCCGGCGTTGCCGATACTGGCGCCGGTGCCGCCGGAGGCAAAGCTGCCGTCAAGCGCTTTGTTATCTACCGTAGCAATATTTTTATCTAACAGACCGTCTTTGTACCAACTGTTGAACAAGCTTAAATACTCTTTGAACCCTTTTTCCGCAGGACCGAATTTAATGTCTCCATTCTCCAGGTAGAAGCCGCGATTGACGCCGAACGCCCCTAAGAACGCGCCGTTATAGGATTCATTGAAGAACCGGGGCTTGGAAATAAAGGAAAGAGGTGCGGCTGCGCCTTTCTTCTCTTTGAACGCTGTGAGCACTGCCGTCCACTCATCGATCGTTTCCGGCACAGAGAGTCCCAGCTCGTCCAACCAGTCCTTGCGAATAATCGGGCCTTGGAAAACTTGCAGATACTCATCCCCTCTTATGAAAGGGAACGCATAGTAGCTGCCGTTATCCGTTTTGACCATCTTGTCGATTTCCGGGTGTTCCTTTAAATATTTCTTTAAATTGGGCGCGTATTTATCGATCAAATCATTCAATTTTAGAATGTAGCCATCCTTAATCGCCTTCTCAGGTCCCCCTGGGAAATCGCTCAGGAAGTTGTATTCGATCATATCCGGCAAATCTCCAGAAGCAAGCATGACGTTAAGAGCTTCTTTCGTTTGCCCTGTCGGAGGCGCCGTGAATTTGAGGGGCACGCCCGTTTTCTTTTGCCAATCTTGGAAGAACGGAACATCGCTATGGGTTGTTTTGACACCTGTTAAGTTACCGTTCAACTCACCCCAGTAGGTAAGTGTTTTATCCGTTTTGATCGGATAAGTCGTGGCTGTGGCTGTTCCCGCCGCAGGCGATTGCGCATCCTTAGCAGCAGGCTTCGTTTCCGTCTGAGAGGAGCAGGCGATCATAGTGCCTGTCAACATGACGGTCATCGTTAAGGCTAACATTTTCTTCATTACAGGACCCTCCATTATGGTTATGGTGAGATGCATCTCTTCCTTCAGCCTAATGGAATAAGCAGGTGGATCCTATGCGTAAAATGAAAAATGGCATAGCGAATTTCTTCGCAGAAATCGATGATTTCTCTAAAACCATCGCCAATTTCGCAAACAGATGCAGAAACAGACGCCTGCGCATAAAAAAAAGGAGCCCTGTTGGCTCCTGAAGGTTCACCTTTTTAAAAGGTGTTAAAAATGTTTTGGCACTCTGTCGTTGTCGGTTGATAGAAGCAGTGCTTCTTCCAGCGTCCGACAAGCGGTTGATTGTACCAAGTGGATGGGCAATCTCCCGCCGGTCTGAAATACCACAAACTGAATTCGGAAGGCCACAGCCGCTCGCCATTCACGGATCTTCTAGCCAGCCGTTTATCCCGGTCTCTTGCTTTTTGATAAAAATAGCTATGTTGAACAGCCTCAAACGCATGCTCTTGATAGACCATTTGCGGAATCGTGCGGAGATTCTTGAAATCGGAGCAGTTCGCTCTGATCCGGTTGATTCCCACGTTTCCGACCATCAACATCCCTTGCTCGCCCTCGCCCTCGGCTTCCGCACGAAGCAACCTTGCCAAAAGGTCGATATCCTGATCTCTGGCTTTAACAACTGCCATGTTTTCACCTCAAATCGTTTCCATGATCAATGAATCTAGTCATTGGATACTGTATTTGTATGTGAAGTGGGCTTTAATGGTTCCTTGGGCTTGGATATGCTGGCGGGTGTAAGGCTGCGGGCGGTGCGTTGGCGGGGCGCTGAAGTGCCTGGCGGGGCGCAGTGCTGACGAGCCTGGCGGGGCGCAGTGCTGACGAGCCAGGGGCTCCCCCCTGAGACTTCCTTTTTGGCCGTCTCAGTGAAAAAATTGGCCTTCCCGATTTCCGAGAAGGCCTTTTTGGTTCTCTCGCGCCGTGTTGCCCGGCTTTACAGCCGCTGTTATTTCAACGCTGTAATCAGACGATCCACCTCGCCCGCAGGCGTATTCAGCACTTCATATACGTTAACCAACACATTATTTTGAATTTGATCGGTTGTTAAATTGCTGAACGTTAACGTTTGTTTGCCATTCACCAAGCGGTCAGTGCCAGTGAACGGGAAGTTTTGGGAGCCTAGTATGCTTCCAGAAGAATCAACCAGCTCAAATTTTAATTTGGTGAAATTTTTGTCGACTAACACTTGAGGATCACGGATGAGATCCATATACAGCTGAAGTTTATAGGTGTAATTGATCGCTATTGTTTGCCCGGGAGAAACGATTCCCGTTAAGGTATAGTCTTTTATATTGATTTTGTACGGATACAAGGAAATTTGGTGCCTGTCTCCACTCTCCTGTGCGGTTACCTGGTAAGAGGCGATCGTTGATTTGAAAGCCGGTTTCGTTTCTGCGCCCGCTTGCCCGCGAATTTCGTTCTGCACTTTCATTGTGAACGTATCGCTCGTCTCAGCGACAGGCAGTACAAAGGCGTAACTGACAACCGTCGAAGTTCCAGGAGCGATGGACATCTTCACGTCATTTTGTCTGGACCCTGTGTAATCAAAGCCTGTCGGACTGGACAACAGCGTTTGAAAAACGGGAACAGGAATGTCGCTCAATCCCTTGTTCGTCAGCGTAAACTTTGCAACAGCGACTTTGCTTCCTTGATCTTTGTTGTCTGCAACATGCAGCTCTGCGAGCGCCACATCCAGATCCTTGTTAATGACATCGTTCCATTTTTCAAAGGCAATCGGCGTGGAATAGGTATAGCTGCTAGCGGCTCCCGCAGCTTTTGGCATTTCCAGCTTCAGCTTTCCGATCGTGAATGCAGAAGTTTTCAAAGTGCCTGCTGCATCCGCTTGGGTAAAGGTTTCTGATGTCAGAACATTCATGCTGTCCAGCACGGTATCCATATCGGCATGAATCGCATAATGCACATATTTGCTCTCTCCGGCATCCAGCACGACAGGATTTGCTTCAACCTGTTTGCCTGTGTATAAGGTCGTTTTGGACTTGCCAGCCAATTCAATGGAAGGCAGCGTTTCGGATTGATCGCTCGGGTTCGTTACCAAAAGCTTCACCACATAAACAGCGCCTTCGTTGCTGTTGCTTTTCGTGATATCTACCGTCTTATATTGCAAAGGCGATTCCACAGCAGGGATACGGAATGCTTCTCCCCACTTCACTGGCAGCTGAGCTTCTTTAAACTCTCCGCGGTTTCCGTTCCATACCATCCCCGCGATTGGGGCCGTAAACAACGTTGTTTCCACTTTCGGATACACCTTATAGTTCACATCAATAAGCGAGAGATCGCTTATTTCTACTTCCGTTTGCCGGTTAACGACCTTCAAATAGGTCAATTCAACTTCTGACTGCGGCTGAACCCCGTGTGCATTGCTGCTGCTTGAACGCAGGGCGTACACGACACCATCCGTCGTTGTAACTCGAAGCTCATAGTCAGGAATGCGAAGCGTTTGATTGCTTGTGTTCTTTATTCTTATAACAGAGCCAAGGCGCACGCCACTGGCTGTTTTCTCGCTGGAGACACCTTCGATCGTAACTTGGAGGTTGTCGCTTATCGCATAGACCGGAGCTGCACTTGCCTGGGTAGGGGTCGCCTCTATGCCATCTGCCAGCGCCGGGAGGCCCGACATTAGCAATGAGGATGACAGAACGAGCGTCATTGCAGCTTGTTTGAATTGAATTCTCATCGTTTATTTCCTCCTAAGTCTACATTTCAATCATGACATGGTGCTGAGCGTCAGAAGAATTGGCATTCTGCTCGACGGCTTGATTTTTCTTTTTCTGGCGCATGAAGAAGACTAAGATAATCGCTATAAAAGCCGGAATCGCAGATATCATCAGTGTGTCTGCAATCGCTCTTGTCAAAGCCTCTTTTTGCACGAGTCCGTATAGAACGCCTGTAACACCGCCGCTTGCTGAAGACGCGTCCGTTCCGAGCTCCAAGTAACGGTTGACGACATTCGTTTGGAAATCGGCAAATGCCGGCGTATTGGTAGAAATAGCTTCATTGAATCTTGCTCCGAACTGCGTCGATTTGTTATTCATAAGGCTGGTCAACAGTGCAATTCCAAGCGATGCCATGACATTTCGGATGACATTGGATACGGAGGAAGCTCTGCCAATCAGATGGTTGGGCAGCGTATTCATCCCCGCTGAAGATAACGGCATCATGCATAAACCAATGCCAATCCCTCGGATAACGAGCAATCCGCTTATCCAGTGAGTCGTCGTTTGTTGAGAAAGCACATGCATCTCTAAGGTCGTACAGCCAATAATGGCCAAACCCGCGATACCAAGAGGCACGACCCCGTATTTAGATACAAGCTTGCCGGCAATGGGCATCATGAAAGCCATGGCGATCGATTGCGGCATCATGACCAATCCGGTTTGCATGGGCGTCAATCCCGTTACGTTTTGCATAAAAATCGGCATCATGTAAATGCCGCCCTGCATGGAAATCATAACAAAGCTTGATGCTGCCAAACTGAGCGTAAACACCGGATTTTTGAACAACCGGAAATCCATAATCGGATTATCTTTGCCCAGCTCGAACCAAATTAAGAGAACAAAACAAGAAATGGAGATGAAAAACAAACTTACAATATAGAAAGAAGTCCAGCCGTCGGATTGACCGTCCGTTAAAGCCAGAAGCAGTGTGCTGAAAACAATCATACACAATATACTGCCGACATAATCGAACTTCAGCCCTGTGTGTCTAGGCGTCTCTTTCAAAATAATCAATCCAAGACCTACGGCAATAATCCCGATCGGAACGTTGATATAAAATAAATACCGCCAGCTAAAATTATCGATTAAATATCCGCTTAACGTCGGCCCCATGGCAGGCGCAGCCATAGCCGCAATCCCCCAGATTCCCATAGCGACTTGGATTTTGCTCCGTGGCATGATTTGATAAAGCATAGCCATACCGACAGGCATAATAAAACCGCCGCCAAGCCCTTGAATGATCCGGAAAATGATGAGACTTGTATCGCTCCAAGCGATTCCGCATAATACCGAACCGACAATAAATGCGCTCACCGTTGTCAGAAACGTTGTTTTGTATCCGAAGCGGTCAGCTAGAAATCCGCCCATAGGGACAACAACCGCGGAAGCGAGCATATACCCCGTAACAACCCATTCAATTTCGGTCGACGTAGAGCCGAATACGGCCATCAGCTTCGGTATCGCAACGTTCATTAAGCTATTATCGAGAATTGCCAAAAAAGTGCCTAAGATGAGTACTAGCAGCGCCAACCATTGGTAGACTGTAATTTTCTCCTCTTGCGGCTCAGCCGAGGGAGCAGCTGTTTCTGCCGTTGCTGTTGACATTGTTGCAGCCTCCTTTACTCGGCATGAACCTTGGCTCCGTCCGTCAGCTTGTCGCCGGGGTTCAAGACGATTTTATCACCCGGTTTCAAAGCGGAGTCTCCCTTGAGATATACCCAGTCTTGGTTTTTATCTTCGGTCTGGAGCACGACAGATTGGACCGTATCGCCGCTGAGCTTGAATGCGACCGATTTGCCGTCTTTTTGGATCAGCGCGACTTTCGGCACTTCCACGCGACTTTCGCCGCCGCCATCTCCGAATGCTACACTGGCGATAGCGCCCGCATGCAAGGTGCCATCCGGATTGTTTACCGTCAGCTTCACCGGGAACGTATTATTATTCGTATCGGAAACCGGACTTACGAAAGTGATCGTTCCTTCGAACGTTTTGCCTGGAATACTAGGGACCACAACGGTTCCTTTGGCTCCTTGCTTAATCGAATTAATCATTCCTTCAGGCACGCTGACTTCAACTTTCACTTTATCCACGTTGACAACAGTCAACAATGCCCCTCCTGCTTGAGCCATTTCTCCTGCATTTGCGTTCTTTTTCACAATCACACCGTCTATCGGCGACACGATACCGGCATTTTTGATAGCGATTTGAACGAGGTTCAAAGCGGCTTGCTTCGCTGATACATCGGCTTTTAATTGTTCCAGCGTATTAGCGGTTGCGCCTTCTTTAGCCAAGCTCAGCTTAGCTTCAGCCGCAGTTAATTGCGCATTCGCTGCCTGCTGCGCCGAAAGAGCGGAATCATTAGCTCCTTTGGCTTTTTCGTAGTCGAGCGTTGCTTTATCCAGATCATCCGAGCTTACATCGCCTTGATCATAAAAATTCTTCGCATGATTGTACCCTTTAGTCACAAGATCATATGCCGCCTGCGCTTGCGACACCCCCGCTTTGGCCTGGTTAACAGCCGCTTTAGCTTGCTCGACTGCGGCCATTGCCGCCTGCAAATCCTGCGAACGGGCACCTGCTGCTGTATCGGCCAATTTGGCTTGCGATGCCGTCAGTCCCGCTTGCGCTTGATCCAGTTGCTGGACTAAATCTTCGGTGTCTAGCTGTACAAGCAGATCACCCTTTTTCACTTTTGCTCCTTCTTCTACAGCAACAGAGGCAATTTTGCCGCCTATTTTGGACACGACTTGAACGGTTTGATCACTTGCTAACTTACCGCTTGCATTGGCGGCATTTGCACTGTTAATCGTAATCACCTTGACCGAAGGTACAGTTGCTTGGGCAGCGCTGGTCGGCGAAGAACTGCAGCCGCTCGCAAGCAGCATGGAGCCGGCCAGAACACTTAAAGATATCACTACGTTAAGATGTTTTTTCATGGGCAATCGTTACTCCCCTTTGATGTGGATTTTGATTGACGCATTCATTCCCGGCGCCAGATCCAATCCCTTATAGTCTTCTATAGATACCTTAACATTCATGCGTTGCGTAACTTTGGTGAAGTTCCCGCTGGAGCTTGTTGTCGGAAGCAATGAGAACGTGGAAGCTGTCGCTTGACCGATCTCCGCTACTTTCCCTCGGAACTCGGTTCCGCCGTATGTATCGATATCGAATGTTACCAATTGCCCCACATGTATTTTTTTGATCTTCGTTTCATCAATGTCTGCCGATACGAATAAGGCGTTCTTATCTACAATCATCGCAACGGACTGCCCGGGAGCGACGACTTCGCCAACCTTAGCCGAGGTTTGAATCACGGTTCCGCTGATCGGCGAGCGTAAGGACGCTTGATCTAATAAACTATTCGACAAATTCGTAATATCCTGCTGTCCAACAATTTGATCCGCCACAACCGTATCGCCGATTTTAATGCCGAGCGTATTGATTTTGCCGGAAATACGGGGCATGACCCGATAAATATCTCCCGAGATACGGGCATTGTCTGTCGCAACGTAGTTAGCGCCCTGATACCAGTAATAACCGCCGATATAGGCTCCGCTAATGACAATGACAGCCAGAATAACAATTAGAATTAATTTACGTTTCATTCCGTTCCCTCCAGCTTTTTCTCCAAATGTTTAATAAGTATTCCTACCACTTCTTTGCACGTCTGAATCTGCTCAGGCGTAAAGACGTTTTCTAAACCTGCGTAAAACTCGTTATTCATCGTCTCAATCTTCGTTTTCTTCATCTGCTGGCAGAAATCAGTCGTACCAATCCAGACCACCCTGCGATCTTGCTCATCTCTCTTGCGTTCCACCATCCCATCTCGTTCCAGCCGGTCAACAATACCGGAAACAGTACTGTTGCTAAGATTCACTGACTGAGCCAAATCCCCAAGCTTTCTAGGTTGCTTCTGAAACAATTCCCGTAAAATAAACAACTGAGGTCCCGTCAGCTCCTCTCGCTGAAGTTCCCTATACAATAAAGATCCCCTTACTTTATGCAGCCTCGTTAATTCAGCCACAAGATCTCTAACCTCTTCCAATATGCGCCCCCCTCATCCAAACATAAAAGCATAAATCTTTCGCATACGAAATATTTACGACATCACCCATCATACCACGCTTTTATGCAACTGGATATATGTAGAATTGTGAGTTGCCGCACTCAAAAAAAGGGCTGAACCCTGCTATTTTCGGCCTTCGGAAGCAGCAGGAAAGCTGGAGGTTTGAAGTATTCCTTTTGGCAGCTTTAAAAAGCAAAAAAACTGAGCTGGCCAAGAGGCTTCTGCTCTTGAGACGGCCTTCGCGGTTGTCTGCAGC
Source organism: Paenibacillus sp. FW126-R14 (assembly GCF_058789495.1). Lineage (NCBI taxonomy): Bacteria > Bacillati > Bacillota > Bacilli > Caryophanales > Paenibacillaceae > Paenibacillus > Paenibacillus sp. FW126-R14. The sequence continues at coordinate 155,141 of NZ_JBYTBS010000002.1, forward strand.
GCAAAGTTAGGCCTTCGCGGCTTCCGAGACGGCCTTTTGGGGTCTCTCGAGCTGTGCTGCACAGCTCTGCGGCTGATTCTTCCTCTTGAGGCGGCCATCGCGGCCGTCTCAGCGCAAATCTAGGCCTTCGCGGCTTCCGAGACGGCCTTTTGGGGTCTCTCGAGCTGTGCTGCACAGCTCTGCGGCTGATTTGGTCATTGCCACTAACAAAAACGCATAAGCATATATTTCGCATTCCGTTCAAGGGGAACTGTGATCCTCTATTTACTCCAAAAACAGCCAATTAAAAAAGTAGAGGAAACAATGATCCGCTATTCTGGCGATTCCGAGTGAAATACACCCATCCGGGCACAAATAAGACCCTGTAGTTCCGTTTGCTTACTGAAATCTGCTGTTTTGCTGAAATAGCGCTCTCTAGTTCCCTTTCGCAATAGGTTGCAGTGGTACTGCCAGAAGTTTGCGCGTCATGAAGACAAAAGACAAAGCAGCCAACAAAGCAGAATGATCTATGGTACATAAAACTAATTTGTCGTTCACTCACAGAGGGATTCCACGTTAATCATGGAGTTACAAGATGGCTTTTCCAGCACTCTCCCGCAACAGAGTCTCGCAGCACCACACTCACTCACTACTCACTACTCACACTTCTCTCTTCCCCATTACTCACCAATCACACGCTACTCACTACTCACTACCCACCACTCACATCACTACTTACCACTTACCACTCTCCACGAACCACTCCCCACCCACAAATACGAAAAAAAGCCAGCCACACAAAGTGGCCGACTTTCCCCTCGCATCCGCTCATCACCGGATTACGGTATATGCTTCTCGCATCGCTGCGAATCCAGCTCTTTCTCATAAAGAGCAAACAACGCCAATTTGGCGTAAAAATCCTCCAAAATAAATCGGGCGTCCACGCTTCGATACACGCGGATTTTACGGTTCCCCGGCTTAGCGGTGTAGCGCATAGCTTCATCGACATTCGGCGCCTCGATCAGCTCATAATCGAACCTTTGCTCTTCCAGCAGCAGGGAAACGGCCGGCGAATCGCCAAGCACCCAAGTTTCCCCTTTCGGCCACTGAGGACGATGTCCGTTGTTCATGTTGTGGCCCACAAGGTAGTCGTACAAATAGCCGCCGATGCGGCCATGAGGACGAACTTTTACCGCAAGCTCGGCAATCCCCACGCGAACCATTTCGTACACATTTTTAGGTACCTGCCACAACGGGATTGGAGAATTGAAAACGACATTGACCGCATCGATATCATTGGATAAATTAAATTCATCATGCCCCTCAGGATACGTACCTCCACCGATCCAAACAGCGGTAAGACGATCCGCAATTCCCGGCTCCTGCAAATAAGCGGAAGCCAAATCGGTTAACGGTCCTTGAAAGGTGACAAACAACGGCCTTGAATCGTCCTTCATCGCCTCGTCGATGATTAGCTGACTGCCTTCGGACGGCACAGGTGTGCGGATATCCGGAATTTTGTGCGGCGCTCCCCGATAGACGTCATACTGCTCTCTCATCCCCATTAGCCCGAGCACATGCTCGACTTCCTCATAGGATTCTTCCATCCCCGCAGCGCTTCTAGTACCGAAATGTGCGCCTATGATCCCTTTAATTTGCAAACGTTGCGATAAAATCGCATGTACGATCGCGTATTGATCGTCCGCCTCATTTTTGGCATCTGTATTTATAATGACGCGTATCTGCTTTTGCGCTGGAACCTCATAGGGCATAAAATCATGTGGCACCATCATCTCTCCCCTTCTTGCATTTTCCGTGTCAACACAGAGTTTACCGCCTTTTCCCAGCCTGAACAACGTTCTTCACGTGCTTCCGGTTTCATTGTGGACGGATAAGCGACATATCCCTCTTGTTCGGAACGAACCGCTTCGAGCGACGGCCAGAAGCCGATTCCGACGCCTCCCAAATAAACGGAGCCCAAAGCGGACAATTCCGCAACTTCGGACTTCACGACAGTTTTCCCCAGCAAATCGGCCTGGAATTGCATCAGGCTTACATTATCGGAAGCCCCGCCGTCTGCCCGCAGCTCTTGAAGCCCGATCCCCGTTTCCGTCTCCATGAGTTTAACCGCGTCGTATACTTGGAAGGCAATGCTTTCAAGGGCTGCCCGGATAATATGCGCTTTGGTCGTCCCCCGATTCATTCCGGTAATGGACGCTCTGGCATAGGAATCCCAGTATGGCGCGCCCAGCCCGACGAACGCAGGCACCAAATAAACGCCCTCGCTATCCGGCGTATGTTCGAGCATCTGCTCCATTTCCTCAAAAGTCCGGAACAAGCCCAAGTTATCCCGCACCCATACCAAGCTGTCGCCGGTAGTGCGGATTACGGCTTCTACGGCATACGTCACTTTGCCGCCCCTTCCCCAAGCGATGGCGCTTACAAGCCCGTTGCCGGATGGAATAGGCCGATCGCCTACATTCATCAGCACGGAAGTGCCTGTGCCGTAGGTGGCTTTGGCCATCCCCGCATCGACGCACAAATTGCCGAATAAAGCTCCTTGCGAGTCGCCGATCACCCCAGTTATGGGAACCCGGCATTCGCCGAATAAAGCTTCATCTTCCGTGTATCCGAAAATCTCATCCGAGGATTTGACCTCCGGCAGCAGCTCTGACGGCACACCGAACAAGCCGCACAGCTCCTCATCCCACTCTAAAGTGTGGATGTTGAAAAGCGAGGTGCGGCTGGCGTTCGTGTAATCCGTCGCGTGCGCCTTCCCGCCGGTCAGCTTCCACAGCAGCCAGCTGTCGATCGTGCCGGCAAGAAGCTTGCCTTCAGCAAGCTTCTCGCGCACGCCTTCGGCATGCTGCAAAATCCAGCCCCATTTCGCCGCCGAGAAATACGGGTCGAGCATCAGCCCCGTTTTCGCTCGCACCGTTTCCTCGTGCCCTGCCCGTTGATAGGCGGCGCACTGGTCGGCTGTTCGCTGACATTGCCATACAATCGCGGCATGCACCGGAAGCCCTGTCGTTCGATCCCAGAGAACAGCCGTCTCCCGTTGGTTCGTAATCGTTAATGCGGCCAGCGATTCCGGGCCGACTCCGGCAGTGGCCAGCGCATCTTGAGCGGATCGAATCACATTACCGTAAATTTCCAGCGGATCGTGCTCAACCCAACCCGGGCGCGGGTAAGATGGCCGATGCGCGATTGCGCTTCGGGCAATAATCTGACCTGAGCGGTCGATAACGAGCGCTTTCGTACTTGATGTGCTTTGATCGATCGCAAGCAAATAGGACTTCTCCATCGCGGCTACTCCTGTCTGCCGAGCATGCCAAGCGCCACACGCTTTAGATTGCCGGCGCTGATGCCATAATGCCCGAAAACCTCGGCGGTTTTCCCGGCAATGGCCGGTTCGTCCGGAATGCCGATAATACGCATCGGTACCGGGCAATGCTGAACGACCACTTCCGAGACGGCTGCGCCGAGTCCGCCATGAACGCTGTGCTCTTCCACAGTAATTAAATGGCCTGTTTCTTGCGCTGCTTGAATGATGGCCGCTTCATCCAAAGGCTTGATCGTATGCATATTGATGACCCGGCAAGATACGCCCGCTTCTTTCAAAGCCTCATGAGCATCCAGTGCGACACGAACGGTTTCCCCTGCTGCGATGATCGTCACATCACTGCCCTCGCGCATCCTAACTGCTTTACCTATAATGAACTCATAATTATCCGATTCGTATACGTCTTCCACTGCGTTGCGGCCAATCCGGACATAGGCGCCGCCATCGTGGTTAATCAGCGCTTCCGTCATCCGCTTCGTTTCATGACGGTCAGCCGGCATCATCACGGCAATGCCCGGTATGGCCCGCATAACAGCTACATCCTGCACCGAATGATGCGACATGCCCAGTGCGCCGTAACTGACGCCACCGCTGATGCCCACCAGCTTGACGTTCGTCGCCGAATAAGCGACGTCCACTTTAATTTGCTCGATGCTGCGCATGCTAAGAAAACAGGCCGGCGAAGTAACGAACGGCTTTTTGCCGCTGTGGGCAAGACCTGCGGAAATGCCGACGATATTTTGCTCAGCGATGCCGACCTCAACGAATTGCTCCGGAAATGCTTTGGCGAACGGGCCCATGGCCGCCGAACCCCGCGAATCGCTGGCAAGCACCATGATGGAACGGTCATGCTGGGCTTTTTCCAATAGTGTCTCGCAAATGACTTGCCTGTTTGGAATCGTATTCATATTACTCCGCCTGCCCTTCCTGCTCGTAGTTCTCGAATGCGGCAGCGAGCTCTGCCAGAGCTTTCTCCAGTTCAGCTTGGTTAGGCACGTGATGATGCCAATGCGGTACATTTTCTGCAAATGAAACGCCTTTCCCCTTTACCGTATTCGCCATAACAAGTGTCGGTTTGCCTTGGTGTGCGGGGATAGCCTCGAACGTTTCAACCAAAGCTTGCATATCGTTGCCATCGATCGAAACAACATGCCAGCCAAAAGCAGTCCACTTATCCTCAAGCGGGTCTAAGCCCATCACATCTTCCGTAGTACCGCTGATTTGCAGTCGATTGCGGTCGATAATCCCGACAAGGTTATCCAGTTTATAATGAGCGCCAGCCATCGCGGCTTCCCATACGGAGCCTTCCGCTTGCTCGCCGTCCCCCATGAGACAATAGGTTCGATAGGCGGCTCCGTCCTTCTTGGCGGCAAGCGCCATCCCGACTGCAACCGCCAGTCCATGGCCGAGCGCGCCTGTGTTCATCTCGACGCCCGGCACCTTATTGTTCGGATGTCCGATGAGCTTCGTGCCGAACTTGCTAAAGGTCGCCAGCTCTTCCTTCGGGAAAAACCCGCGGTCCGCAAGGATCGACCATAGCGATTCCACCGAATGCCCCTTGCTCAAAATAAAGCGGTCCCGGTCTTGCGCCTTCGGCTTCGCAGGATCAATATTCATCACGCGATAGTAGAGTGCCGTTAAAATATCCGTATTGCTGAGCGAACCGCCGGTATGGCCGGTTTGGGCCCGGGCAATCATTTGCAATAAATCCATCCTAATTTGCGTTGCTTTTGCTTGAAGCGCTCTGATTTCCATACGTCCTCCTCGTTTACAGACCTTTGCCTCGCAGCCAAGCCTGAATTTCACTTTCCGTCGGATCAACCGGGTCAGGGGTTAGCCCGGGAATATAGGAACATGCTTCATACAAAGCAGGAATGACATTGGCATGAATGCCTACCGAATGATGCACATAAGGCCCCTTCACAAGCTTCTCTTCCCATAGCGGCCAATCGTTCACTTCAACCCACACATACGATCCGCGCGTATATGGCCCTTGGATGCCTTGAGCTTTGCCCAGGAATAACTGGTAATCGCCATGATCCCCGTCAAAACGCGCCAGCGTCATGCCGCCGCCCTTAATCTCGCCCTCATGTGTTCCGGGCGCATGATCGTCGAACAAGAAATGCTTGCGCAGCTTAGGTTTATTCTCGACAGAAAGGGAAACTGGAAAATTCCCGCAGTGGAACAACAATTCTCCGTTGGCATTCTCCGGATGGCGGACGGTTAAATCGGCAAAAAACGTCGGCGCTTCATTCATGGCCGCAGCCTGAACCATAACGGAGGTAATGGCTCCGTGAATGTCGGTTTCACACGTAACCGGAATTTGCTCGTCTGTCAAAATAGCGTTCGCCAAGCAAGGCATAATCCCCATCGCTTCCTGCAAGGAAGACCAGCACTGGATGGCAATCGCCGTACTGCCTGTTTGCTGCGCGTACTGTTTCATTGCCACTTTCAGTGACGCGATGCGCCTTACGTCCGCTTCCGTCACTTCGGACCAATCCAGCTTCGCTTTAATATGATCTATCGCTTGCGCCAACTCCGAGGACTGGCCGTTCTCGATGCGCTTCGTAGCGCGCTGAATATCAACGAGCGTGATCGGGTGCAGTTCGATGCCGAACCGCTCCAGCAGCTCGCCTTCATTGCACATCATCGTCCAGAACGAAGGCGGTCTTGGGCCGATTTGCAAAATACGCAGCGAACGGAATTGGCGGACGACATTGGCAGCGGAAATGAAATTCGAGAAGCCTCTTTCAAAAACAGGATCATTCACTCGCGTATTCGTCACATAAGAGAAAGGAACATTGAAGCGCCGAAGCACCTTGCCTGTTGCGAAAAGTCCGCATTGTGTGTCCCGAAGGCGCATGCCATCCTCAAGCGGAGCCTCGTCGCGCGGACCCCAGAGCAGCACCGGCTTGCCGAGCGCTTTTCCTACCCGTGCTACCGTATCCTCCGTTCCAAAGTTGCAGTGCGGGAAGAAAACCGCATCAACTTCCTCTTCCTTAAAACGTTTGATGATAAGGTCCGCGTTGATGTTATCGTCATAAAGCAGCCCTTCCGAATTAATTCCTTCAAGATCGACAATATCGATGTCCAGCCCGAAACTTTGGATTTTCTCTCTAATGAGCACTTTGTACTTAAAAGCATCTTCAGCGCTAAAAACGAATCTGCGGGTGGGCGCGTAACCCAGCTTTAATTTTTTCATGGAAGAGCCTCCTGATAAATTTAGCTAAACAATTGAAATGTGAACCTAAATTTAAACTAAACTAAATTTGTGTTTTCGCGAGATTGTTTAGCTTATTTTATGAATAAACTTATGCTAACATGACAATAATAGGACGTCAATGCGGTTTTAAAAGAAATTTAGTTCTATTTTATCTAAAAAGTTTAGTTTAACACAAACGATTTATTGCGTTTTATCTCGATTGAGTATAAACTAAACTCACTCAACTAATTTAGCGAATGGGGATTGTTCGATTTGAAAATGGAAGATATCGCGAAACTGGCCGGTGTATCCAAATCTGCCGTATCGCTTGCTCTAAACGGTAAGTCGGGGATTAGCTCCGAAACTCGCGACCGCGTGCTTGAAATTGCCAGGGAAAGCGGATATTCCCCGAAGCCCCGGGCTGCTGCTGCCGAAAGTTCCGTGCGGTCGCTCTCTTTTTTGGTTTTTACCAACTCGGGGATCGTGCTTGAGGCGTATTATCAGCAGCCCTTTTTCAGAGAGCTGATTCATTATATTGAGGATCGCTGCCGCTCCAAAGGCTATTCCTTGCTGTTCTCATCTGTCGATATGGAGCATTTTGAACGTGAGATCCGGACGCTCGCGGATGATAACCAAAGCGACGGCATTATTTTGCTTGGCAACAACCTCAGTCCGGAGGAAATTATGGACATTTCGAATCGGCTGGGGCCGCACTTAGTTGTCCTCGACAATTGCTTCGACAAGCTGCCGGTTCATTTTGTCAGCATCAATAATTTTATGGGAGCTTATCAAGCCGGAACTCATTTATGCAGCATCGGTCACAAGGAAATTGGCTATATTGCCTCTAATGTTCGGATTCAAAACTTCGAGGAGCGTAAAGTGGGCTTTTACGAGGCTTTGCAAGAGCAGGGGCTGGAGATTCATCCTGACCACATCTTTGCTGTGGCGCCGACGATGCTCTCCTCCCAGGAAGATCTCAAGGGCCAGCTGAAAGCATATATGGACACGGGCCGCCGGCTGCCGACAGCGATCTTTTGCGAATGTGACTACATCGCCATCTCTGCAATGAAAACATTAACTGAACTTGGCGTCCGGGTGCCTGAACAAGTCTCTGTCGTTGGCTTTGACAATATTTCGGAGTCCCGCATCATTTCACCGGAGCTTACCACCGTCCACGTCGAGAAAAAACGCATGGCCCAATTGGCCGTCGATTTGTTAATCGAATCCATCGAGCACGGCGTAGAGGCCACCTCCAAAATCAGGGTGGATACCCGGTTTGTCGAGCGGCACTCTTCTCATCCTCCGGTTATCGGATAAGCACTACGTTCGTCTCGCAAAAAAGCTGCACCTTTTCGGCTCTACGGCCGTTAGGGTGCAGCTTTTTCGATATGTTCAGGCTCCGGTTATCAACTTCAGTCAGAGCACACGCTCTTATCCGATCGCTATTTTACGATCAACACCGGACAGTTCGCATGCTTGATAACGCCATGGCTTACACTGCCTAACAAAATTTCCGACATGAGACCTACTCCCCGGCTGCCCATCACGATCAAGTCGTGACCGTCCGCATCGGCTATAGAGCAAATAACGGTTGAAGGATCTCCTGTCAACGTCACACCATCGAATAGGAGACCGCTCCCTGATAATTTGGCTGACGCTGACTCAAGCAGGCTGCGCGCTTCCTCGGCCAGCGTGTCACTAAGCGGAACGCTGATTGGGGGCTCATTCAGGATCAAGTGCTGATTCACATGAAGTACGGTAACTTGCGCGTTCGGGGAAACATGCTTGGCTAACTTTATCGCATGGTCCAGCGCTCTGTCGGATTGCCCGGAGCCGTCAATGGGAACAAGAATATGGTTGTACATATGTGATTTCCTCCTTTGATCTCTCGTCCTAAACATAAATACCCCAATCTGCGTCCGTTCAAACCAAAACCCGCCCATTTGGAACACGTCGTCAAATTTACGGCGCTCATGGCGCGCATACCTCAGGAAAGATAAGGAAATGATATTATCACGACACCTAGAGCTTGGAGATCATACCCTATGTTCGCTCATTGGCTGAGTAGCAGAAAGAAAAAGACGCTTTCCCAACAAAGCACCATCGTTGAACCCGTGGCATTCATGCCTTTATTCGCAACCATTGTGGAAAATACGAATTATGTCAGGCAAAGTCTCGGAAACAGCACGGACATCGTCATTCGAGAGTTTACTTATAACTCGATTGCCGAAGACGTCGCTATTCTATATACCGATGGCCTTGTGGACGGGAACGTCATTAATGATTTCATCATGCGATCTATGATGACAGACGCCTTGGACATTATTCCTGAGCAAAATCCTTTCGACGTATTGGAGCTGCATACGCTGACAATCGGCGAAATCCAACATGTCTCCGATATGAAAAAATTGTTCCATCATCTCTTATCGGGCGACTCGATCATCTTGATGAACGGCTGCACGACCGGGCTTGCCGCAAGTACGAAGGGCTGGAAAGACCGCGGCGTGACGGAAACGAATGTAGAGACCGTCGTGCGCGGACCGCGGGAATCTTTCTCGGAATCGATTCGAACGAATACGGCCCTCATCCGAAGAAAAATCAAAGATCCGAATTTGTGGATGGAAACCTTTCAGGTCGGCAAGGTGACCCAAACGGACGTTGTGCTGATGTACGTACACGGCATCGCGCATGATGCGCTCATTAACGAGGCCCGTAATCGTTTGACCCAGATTCAAATCGACGGCATTTTCGAAAGCAGCAATATTGAAGAACTTATTCAGGATGAAGTGATTACGCCTTTTCCAACCGTGTATAACTCAGAGCGCCCGGACGTTGTCGCCCTTGAATTGATTCAAGGCAAAGTGGCCATTCTTGTCGACGGCACCCCGTTCGTACTGATTGCCCCCGCGCTGTTCGAGACATTTCTCAAAGCTTCCGAGGACTACTACCATCGCGTGGATATCAGCACATTAGTCCGAATACTCCGTTATGCCGGATTTCTCATTGCTTTGCTAGCGCCATCTTTCTATGTAGCCATCACCACCTTTCATCAGGAAATGCTGCCGACTCAGCTGCTCATCTCCCTTGCCGCCCAGCGGGAAGGCATTCCCTTCCCGGCGTTCATCGAAGCTCTCTTGATGGAAATTACGTTCGAGGTGCTGCGGGAAGCGGCGCTTCGCATGCCGCGGAGCATCGGTTCCGCGCTTTCCTTCGTCGGAACGTTGGTCATCGGACAAGCAGCCGTCGAAGCCGGCATTGTTTCCGCCGCGATGGTCATCGTGGTTTCCATTACAGCCATATCCAGCTTTGTCTTCCCGTCTTACGACTTATCGAACGCCATACGCATTCTGCGGTTCCCGCTGATGGCCTTGGCGGCTTCCTTCGGGTTTTTCGGGATACTGGCGGGTTTGCTTGGGCTAATTTTGCATTTGAACAGCTTGCAATCGTTTGGCGTGCCTTACCTCAGCCCTTTTGCCCCGTTGGAGTTGGACAAGCAAAAGGACGCCTTGTTCCGGCTGCCCTTTCAATCTTTATTTTCACGAGTGCGTACCGTTCATACGAATAATGTCGTCAAGAAAGCGAGTAGAAAGCCCTTCAAACCTTAAAGGGAGGCACGAGGCACATTTGATATCCTGGATGCGATTAACAGCTTGCTTACTTTCTATCGTCATTGTATTAAGCGGCTGCTGGAGCCGCAGAGAGTTGAATGACATTGCCATAGCCGAAGGTGTGGGCATTGATGTTACGGATGGTCAATTTGAGTTAACCGTTCAGATTGTGAATCCGGGGAGTGTGACCAAAGCCAAAGCGGAGCATGAAATGCCCATAATCGTGTATTCCTCCAAAGGTGTGACCTTGAATGAAGCTGTCAGAAGATTGACATCGTCCATCTCAAGAAACATCTATTTCGCCCATATTCGTATTCTTGTCATTTCGGAGGAATTAGCTTCCAAAGGCATTGTCAAAGCAATGGATTATCTCATGAGAGGGAGCGAATTCCGAACCGATTTCGACGTTGTCATCGCAAGGGAGAGCACAGCCAAGGACTTATTAAGCGTCATGACGCCGCTTGAGAAAGTGCCGGCAAACTATATGTTCAACTCCCTTGAAGCAGCCAAAAAAGAGTGGACTTCAGCAGTCACGATTAAACTCGATCAATTATCGAGCGGGCTCGTTACGCCTGGGAAAAGCTCGGTCATATCGGGCATCCAAATTATTGGCGACCCTGCTTCCGGCACGAACAACAGCAATATCAATTACACGACTCCCCGTGTGCGGCTGCAATATTCCGGCAATGCGGTCATTAAGAAAGATAAACTCGTCGGTTGGCTTAATGAAAAAGAGTCCCGCGCTTATTCGGTCATCACCAATCAATCCAAGCGTTCCTCCATCCACCTCGTCTGTCCCGAAGGAGGGAACATTGGCATTGATATCGCCCGTGTAAAAAGCAAAATATACGCCGTCGTCAAAAACGACAAACCCGAGATTTTCATTGAAACCCGTACGGAGGGAAACGTCTCCGATGTAGAGTGTCAAATCAACCTTTTCAAAACAGACACGTTCGCCTATTTGGATAAACAATACGTTGATTTTTTAAAATCCAATATGGAGAATACCATTAAAAAAACACAGCAGCTCGGAGCGGATATTTATGGATTCGGCGAAGCCGTTCATCGTGCCGATCCGAAATATTGGAACAAAGTCAAACATAATTGGGAGCCGATTTTCAAACAAGTGACGCCCCATCTGAACGTCATTGCCAAAGTAAGAGGAGCAGGAACCATGGGGGATTCGGTTGTAAACGATGTGAAGGAGTAACCGTTATGTTAGTTGGCATCAGTATATTTGCGCTATCCCTGCTTATCGCGTGGTATGAACTTCCGCGCTTGTGGAAGCAAGGATGTAAAAAAGAGGTCTGGCTGTACGTCTCAATCATGCTGATTGGCAATATCCTGGCCACGCTCAAAGGAATGGGTAAAACGCTGCCGAACCCGGCTGATTGGATTACCCTGCTCATGGCGCCTCTAACCAAACTCTTATTGCAAATCGGGTTAATTAACAGGTAAAGTCGGGCTCGGCATAGGAGGCGGGGCATGAATAATGAAAGTACATTAACAGCTCGGCAGCTCATGATATTTATTTTTTTGATTTCGGTGGGGACTACCATTCTTGTCGTCCCCTCCATTTTGGCGGCGGAAGCGAAACAGGATGCCTGGATGGCGGGCGCAGCCGCAGTAGGCAGCGGTTTGCTTTTTATTTGGATGTATGTGAAGTTAGTCAACATGTTCCCTGACATGACCCTTTTTGATATGAACGAGCGGCTGCTGGGGAAATGGCTGGGCAAAGCGGTCAATGTCTTATACTGCTTTGTCATGTTCGTACTGAGCGCGCAGGTCCTTTTCTATATCGGCACCTTTATGACGACTCAGATCATGCCGACGACACCGATCCAGTCCATTCATATCCTGATGATTACGTTTGTCGTCATAGGCGCAAAGCTGGGCGTGGTGATCTTGGGGAGGACCGCTGAAATCTTTTTCCCGTGGATTATTTTACTGTTTGTCCTCTTGATCATCTTTGTAGCGCCACAGTCCACAATGAAAAATCTTCTTCCCATGGGCGAAGCAAGTTTCATATCCATAGCCCGTTCGGCTTTGTTCATGGTCGTGTTTTCCTATTTTCCGATCGTGTTCACGATCTGCTTAATTTCGAAGGAAACTAAATTTCCCACAAAATTTTCCAAGTCCTTCTTCTATGGGGGCATAACGAGCGGGATCGTGATGATCACAATCACATTAGTCAGCATCCTGGTGATGGGGGCGGACCAATCGTCACGACATGTTTATGCAACCTATTCGCTCGCCAAAAAAATAAGCGTCGGGAATTTCCTGCAGCGCATCGAGGTGACGGTTGCTTTCTTATGGTTTATTTCCATTTATTTTAAGCTGACGCTTTATTTTCACGTTACGCTGAAAGCCCTTGCCTCTCTTTTTCAACTCCAAAACGATAAAGCTCTCGCAACGCCCGCGGGCCTCCTCGTGACCGTTCTTTCGCTAATGGTGTACCCCAATGTGGCTTATATCCATGAATGGGATGAATTCACCTGGGTACCGCTGGCGGTGAGCTTCGGCTGCTTGCATCCTGCTTTGTTACTCGCTATCGGCTGCTTGCGCAGAAAGAAAGTTAAAAACAGCTAAACAAGGACGTGCTTGCATGGGCAATGAGTTCATTACCCCCCGCCAACTCATGATTATCGTCATCCTTTATTCCATTGGCACAGCCATATTAGTCATCCCGGCGTCGGTAGCGGCAGATGCCAAACAGGATGCCTGGATCCCCATCTTACTGAGCACTGTTGTGGGCGCTGTTCTCACAATTCTCTACACGTCGATCGCTAAAAAGTTTCCGGATACCTCGCTGTTTGAAATCAATGACCTTGTTTTTGGCAAATGGCTGGGCAGGCTCATTACACTGAGCCTTTCTTTATTGACGCTTATTTTCAGCGCTCAGGACGTTTTTTACGTGGGGCATTTTATGGTCACTCAAATCATGCCAACAACGCCTGTGCAAGCGATTAATATCTTATTCATATTGGTCGTTATTATGGGAGCAAAGCTGGGGATGGTCGTTTTTCTAAGAACGGCTGAAATTTTCTTTCCTTGGCTCATCCTGTTGTTTATCATGTTCATGACGATGAATATTCCTAATATGGATATGAACAATCTACTTCCGATCGGGGAAGCGACAGCTGTCCCTATTCTTCGATCTGTCATTAGAATCACCTGCTTCACTTTCATCACCTTGTTTATTGCCATCAATCCCATTCTTCACCAAGTATCCAATATGCAAAAAGTGAGGAAAGGTTATCTCGCGGGTGTGATTATTAGCGGCTTGACGCTATTTCTCCTCGTCATATCCAGTGTTTTAGTGCTGGGGGCCGATACTACGGCTATGCAGTCTTTTCCCAGTTACGCCTTGGCGCAAAGAATAAATATTGGCAATTTCTTGCAGAGGATTGAAGTGGTCGTAGCCTTCCTTTGGCTCGTTTCCATTTATTTCAAAGCTTCGATGTACTTTCATACAACGATTAGAGGTTTAGCACATGTATTTCGGGTGCGCGACTCCAAAACGCTCTGTTTGCCAATTGGACTTCTTGTTACGGTCCTATCTCTTGTCGTTTATCCCAATGAAGCCTACGAGCAGGAATGGGATTACCTCACGTACATTCCACTTTCGCTTATCTTGGGTATTCTATATCCGCTTGCTATTGCGCTGATCGGTTGGGTGAAGGGGAGGCGATTGCATGGTGCCAAGTAATCTTCTAAAATCAACACTTCATCCCCCTAAAATCAAAAAAAGCCACTCCATTACGGAGGTGACTTAAGCAATTTTTAATATTTTAGTAATGCCCAAATAGCCAGTAGCGATAGATTTACTTGTGAAATCGCCGTCCAGAGTAGCAAAATAATCGTACTCTGAAGTTAATGCCAGATGGAATGCATCAAAAATCCCCAACTGATATTCACACATGTATTCTAAAGCAGTTCTTTGAGCAAAGATATCTGAAACTGGAGTGTCAATAACTTCAATATTCAGGATTTCTTTTAAATTTTCAACAAAATCATTGAAAGCATCAGCTGAGTCTGAGTAGTATCGGGAAAGATTTGGAATAAATCCGGGAAATTTAATCTTAAAATCTTTCAATAACGTCTCAAAGTTACAACTTAATTCACCATGTTTATGTAATCTTTCCAAAACTTTTTCACTAAGCAAGCTTGTTAACTTTGCAGCAGTTTCCGTGTCTCCAACTATGGATTGCTCTTTAGCAGAAAAAAAATACTCTTTTTTAGTACCCTTCGATTTTTTCTTCTTGTATGAAAGATAAATAATTTCTCTTATTCTATTTTTAAAGATATTATGCACTACTTCAGCTGCAACGTGATTACTAATTGCAATGCAGCTGATACCATCATTGCTCCATTTATCCATAATATCCGCCACTTTATTTCCTCTTAAATCGTCGGAATCTAAGTATGCAAGAATAAAACAAGTGTCCAAATTGATAGTTTTTCGAGAAAAATCATTGATCATACAATCTTCGAAAAATAAGATATTACTTGACATTGATAATGTCTATTTCCCTTCTTTATAAAGGTCAACTAGCCTCTTACCCGAACTTGTTTTGATTCCTATTTGTTTTCTCGCATCATGAGCACTTAATTTCTTACCTTGTTTTGAATCAGTAGAGACGCTAGTCAAATGGCTTGGGCTCATTTTTTTCACTCTCCTTTTGCTCATAAAACACCTCCTAGGTTTTATTACCCTAGTAACAGGTTTATGAGGCAATATTAAAAAATATGAGAATATGAATTCCGTTATTTGGAAATAATAGATTTGTTAATTAAAGATACCATAAATATTTTGTAGAATTCAATCGTTTCCCGAGTCAATTAAGCTGTTTTTTTGTCGAATTCAATTAAATTACAATAAAACTCACTCACTCCAATGCAGCCACTTACTTCAGCTCCGGAACAAGGTTCGGAGGAACTTCCCCCTGGACGCCTTTCACCAGATTATGCGCAGCAAGCATCGCCATGTCGAAACGTGTTTGATGCGTAGCCGATCCGATATGCGGCAGGGCTACAACGTTAGGCATTTGCAACAGCTTATTAGCCGGATCTACCGGCTCTTGTTGGAAGACATCCAGCCCCGCTCCACGGATGGTTCCTTTTTCCAACGCTTCAATCAGCGCCTCTTCATCCACGGTTTGCCCGCGGGACGCGTTGATAAAGATGGCTGTCTTCTTCATAAGCGCCAATTCTTCACGGCCGATGAATCGGTTTGTTTCAGGCGTTAACGGCGTCATGACCACTACAAAATCAGACTCCTGCAGCAATTCCTGCAAGGAGCGGTATTCGACCCCCAGCTTCTGCTCGGCTTCACTTTTTCTGCTGCGGTTGTAGTACACCACGTCCATAGCGAATCCAAACTTCGCTCGTCTAGCAATCGCCTCTCCGATGCGCCCCATGCCAATGATCCCGAGTTTCGCATGATGAACGTCAATACCGAAATTAGGCTCATCGCTTCCTTTTTTCCACTTGCCGGCCTTCACGTATGCATCGAGCTCCGGTATTCTTCTGGCAGCAGCCAAGATCAGTCCGAATACCGTATCCGCCACGGTTTCATCCAATACACCCGGAGTATGCGTCCCCATTACGTCCCTTGCTTTCATAGCCGCCGTATCCAAATTATTGTAACCAACGGAGACATTGCTAACTATTTTGAGCTTCGGTGCATGATCCAGCAGTTCCTGGTCAATGCTTCCGCCAGAGATTAAAAGTCCATCCATATCGGACAGCTCCTCCAAAAGCTGATGACGGGGAATTTCTTCTTCCCTGTCCCACTTCCGGTAATCGCAGAACTGCGCAATGTACGCTTCCACTTCACTTGGAACTTGCTTTGCAAGAAATACTTTTGGTCTCATTCCAAAAACTCCCTTCCAGACTATGCCTGCATCGTACCATAAATATCGATTTTCATAGAAGCTCTTTTTGCTAGAAGTCGCCAATCGCGTACGCGAAAACCGTTTCAATCGGTTTAAAATATAAATATCCGTCTTCTTCCCACGGCTGAAAATGCAAATCCATCCGCGAATCGTTCCAATTCTCCGGAGTCCCCTTCGTGCTCAAACGCCCGGGCACAACCGGCTCTTCGATGACTTTGGGAAATTCCTGATAACCGAACAGGAGATTCTCATGCATCGCAATAATTTCGTATTTGTCACCTGCGAAAGCCCGTTCCTCCTGAAGCTGGTAATGATAGTAAATATAACTGCTGATCATCTCCGGCTTCAAATGCGCCACCCTCCCGACACGCTTCTCGACCGTTTGCTTTCGCAACCAATGTTCGTTGCTGGCCGGCTCGTTAAAGTGGAACACGTCGATCATCCGTATCCACTTGCGCGGTTCGGAATGGCCTGGCCAATCCTTCAAGAACGGAACCGCGGCACCCGCGATTTCGCCCGGAGTCACTTCACAGTCTATGCATTCATAATAGAGAAATAAATTGTTTCTCCACGTATAAGCTGCAGCCGTCATAATCTTTCCCTGTTCCACCAATTTAGGGGCTTGCCCGCTTCGTTCCAATGCTTCCCTGCCAAGCGCTTCTTGCCCCTGCTTCCATTCCGCCCGAAAAATCATTCGTAGAATCATCTGTCATCGGCCTCAGCTTTCACTAGATTAGTTCCACCTGCATCATACAGAGAAATGGCATTCTTTCCGCTCCTTTTCACCGTATACATGGCCTCATCCGCCTTTCGCAGCAAATCCGTGAGATCCGATGCATGACTGGCGTGAAGACTCACCCCGGCGCTAAAAGAAACAGGAATCAACATCTCCTTATAACAAAAAGGTGCGGCTGTAAGAGGAAATAAGCGCTCATGCGCTTCCTCATATACTTGTTTTGCATCAAAGGAATGCAAAGGCATTAACAGGACAAATTCGTCCCCGCCGATTCTGCCAATCGTATCTCCCGCTCCGGCATGCAATTCCAATAAAGCGGCAATATGCTTCAAATAATCATCGCCAATCAAGTGACCATGCGTATCATTGACGGACTTGAAGTTATCCAAATCGACTAGAATGAGTGCGAATTGTTCGCCATTCGCTATTTTACGATCGGCATGCTCATGTACCGCGGCCCTGTTAAAGAGACCGGTGAGGGGGTCATGATACGCCAGGTGCCGGTACTTCCTTTCGGATTCAACCAACTGTCGTTCCGTAGCTTTAAGGGATGTGATATCGGTCAGATGAAGGATGATCAGCCCCTCCTCCGCTCCTTCGATATTTTCCATGCTTACGATCATGTCTAGCTCCTCTTGGCCTGGGACCTTCAGTTTCATTTCCCAATTGATCGCGTTGGTCATCTTCGCCGGAAGGGCCGACCATCTGTCTTTGAGACTCGTACCCTCTTCATCATACAGGCTTGCAGCGATTTGCAGCCGGTCTATCCCATTCGCCGGAGAGCCGAATAATCTTTCGGCCCGGGGATTCATCTCTTTGACACTCCCCATCATATCCAATAGAAAAATAGCGGTAGGAGCGGATTTAAACAACGTATGAAACAAATCGCGATAACTGGGCAAAAAGTCGTATTTGCTAATTAAAGCTCGAAGCGATATGACCCATAAAAGAGTGCCGGAAAAATAGAGCGCTATAGAGGTCGAGCTCGTAATATAAGCCAGTGTTAACAAGAGCGTCACCACAAGAATCCAAACAAAAAGCAGAAATAAACTGAATAAAAGTCTCGCCAGCATTTGCTTTCGTTTCCGGTGCCGGGTAGTCGTCCAAGCGGCTAGCAAAATAACGATGGAGAGCAGGATATAGCTTCCGACAAAAAAAACCGCTAAAACCAGCATAAGCGGATTTAACGGACTGAGCCCATCCACCCTCGGTTGATATAAGTGGTGAGGACCGAAGCGCAGCAGCATTAGCATGAGCGAAAGCAGCGGCGTAACGTATACCCAACCAACCGTTTTCCTTATAATCGAATTCCGGACACCTCCAACCAGCATGCTAAGGTGAACTAAATGGCTAATGGTCAACAGCAGCATGGGGGCGTTCCAAAACAGCACGATCTGCCTTTCAAACTGCGGGAACAGGGCCGTTTTGATATACTCTCCCAGAAAATAAAAGAGCAACGACAGCATCAGGAGGGATGCAACGCGGTTCAGCAAGCTTGTCTTATTTCGAGCATATACGGAAATCGCCATATAAAAAAACATGTAAGACGGCAGCAATATCGTTAAAAAATCAAGCGAGATCTCGTTCATCTTGGGGTTCCTTTTGGCGCATATTTCACTAGAATTCTTCGCTTAATGTTATTCCAAATTTCGTCAAAATACAACAGCCCGAACACTGAAAATGCGCACGGGCTGAAACGATATAGGAGGCTAACGACGGGGATCATACCAAGCTAACACCGTGCTCCAGTCACTCCATCCATAATAAGGAATGCCGATATCCAAATCTTTGATGCCTATCTCCGCATAACTGCCATCCGGATTCGAGCTCCATACGTCCGCATGCTTCCCGTCCGATCGGATCCAAGTCAGCTTGTTATTTTTTCTCAGCATATAAGGTCCGAAGTCACCGTTTTTCTCCGGCGGATTTGTGATTTGCTTCTGCTCCTTGTTTGCAATGCTCACCTGAAACAATGCCGGAAGCGGCCAAACGGTATCCCCACCTGACTCCTTCGATCTTGAAACAATGATCATACGGTCATTTTCCCAAGCAAAATCGCGATCAGCATATCCCTGGGGCGTATAGGATGCCGGTTTCAAGGCGGGAAGCTCCTTAATCTTCAGATGTTTATTCTGAACGGCCATTCGGCCTTCTCCTTCAATATAAGCAAGTCTGGGTTTTACAGGCGCCCAACCAAACCACTGCGGGTAATGAAGCATGTTATCCAACTGTTGAAAATGATTGCCATCCGAAGACAGCACGCATAACACATTGCCATCTGCTGACAAGGATGCGGTTGGGTTCGCGGTGAATGAGATCCACTTCTTGTCATTAGACCACTTGAATAGGCTGGTGCCCACCGCAAAAAAACGGGATGACTCCGAAGGAAGCGTATAAAAATGTTTGATCTTGCTCCGGTCCATGTTGGCGTCTGCCGGAACCGTATACAACTCGACGTTCGTCCAACCGGACGGACGCAGTTGAGCAGGCGAGGAGACTAGAAAGCCGCTGCCATCGGGGAGCCACGAATAGTTGTCAACACCCAGAGCAACGTTCTTAAAGGGCTCGACTTTATCGCGGTCGACTTTTGCGGTATTTAATACGCCATCGAGTTTAAAAGCGAGGTAATTCTTTGCAGGGGACCACCAGAAACGGTCGCCGCCAGGATAGACGCGGTAGTGCTGTTTCGCCTCCAAACTGTACACCCAAATCTCATGCTGCCCTTCGCCAAGGGAGTACGCGATGAATTTTCCGTCAGATGACCATTTGGGGCTGCTGACTTTCTTGCTTTCCGTTAGCCGCATCTCTTGACCGTCTTTCTTAAGCCACAAGTCATCGCCGCGAACGAAGGCAGCTTGCAGGGACGGCCTCGGTTCGGCAAACCCGGTATTGCTCGCTAAGAAAGACATTACGATAGTCGTCACTATCATTTTTATTTTCATCTGCAAACCTCCCTCATGCATGCTGTAAAAGTATTTTCTGCATTGGAATCCAATTTATTCCTGAGGGAACTACAAAAAAAGAGTAGTTGCCTATGCAACTACTCCTTGCGTATACCCAATCCAAACCGCCCGCAGTAAGCTTCCAGCTCAGTGAACGGAATCGTATGGAACGCCAAGTTGTTCACAATCGATCGATTGTAGCCTGACCAAGAACTCCAGCGGGAAAGGAGCCGCTCCAGCTCCTCATTCTCGGCAGAAGCCCAGAACTGAACTTGTTCAACGTCGGGGTTGCCCGCTTTTATCATGCGAATGAGCGCCTTTAATCCACGTAGAAACAGCGAAGTTCGGCGGAACTGCTCCCGAATGAACGCAATCTCGATCTGGCATATATGACGATCCTCGTAGTCGTTAGCTCCGGTACCGTACACAACGCCTGCAGCGCCTACAAATTCGTAAGGCTCCTCGCTTAAAATCAGCATGGCTTTGCCGAACTCCAAAGGACTGCCCATGAAAGAAAGCTTCATAGCAAAAGGATACGGCAAGTTTAACTGATCATGATGCTGCAGCAGAAACTTCATATAAGCTTCGTAATCCATCTCGAATTCGCAGGACCGGAATTGAAAGGCCATTAGCTAGGATAAGCCCGCAAACTCTCGTTGTCTTTAACGATTTTGCCGAAGCCGCTGCCTTTGTTGTTCGAATTGCCTTTATTAATGCTTGGTGGAATCACGATCATGAGTAACGCCTCCTTCTTTGTTTTTTTACTGTCATATGTATATTATACCTTCTTAAATTTATCTAAAAAAGACTTCAAATTGTTAATTTTGACACTAAAAATGACTTGTTTGCCCATTTCGCTGTCGAATTCACGGCTGGTATCGGTAAACTTGGCATATAACCGGCATAAATAGACATTTTCCGCCAGAGCCGCAAGCTGTATTTCTTGGACCCCCGGTTCGTCGGCGACGATTTCGCCAACCATGAAGGAAAGTCCTTTCAGGAACATCCGTGTCCCCCGGTATGCCCGGCTCAAAACCGCCATGTCCATTAACGCAATATGCTTATCCTCAAAATCATGTTCGGGAGTTCCGTGATAATAGGCGGATACCCCAATCATACTTCCGTCCCTATCCAATGCCTGGATGATCCGGCCTTGCTTTATGTATCTGTACAGCAGCGTTATCGTATCCATTGTTGAATAGGAAGGATGCATGTCGCGCCGGTTAGCAAGAAAAAATAAACTGGCTTGCGCGAAATCATCGTCGGTTACGCAGCGCTTGCAAGACATCGCCGTCATTCGGTAATCCTCCACTCCTCCGGAAGCGAGCCGTTACAACCGGCTCGCTAGTGTCTGTTCTAAAGTCCGTATAATTTGCGGATGTTCATGGGTTAACCGGTGAAAAGCTTCCCGTCTGACCGAAAGCAATACCGCAGGACTCAGTGCCTTCACGGTTGCATTTCTCGGCGTATTTCGAAGCAGCGCCACTTCGCCGAAATGATCCCCGTCCTGCAGAGCGGCAACTCGAATTTCTCCTTTGCCGGGCACATGCTTCAATACTTCGAACTTGCCACGGACGATAATATAGCATTTATTGCCCTCTTCACCTTCGCGGACGACCGCCTCGCCCTCCTTGCACATCTCCGTTGTGAACAAGTTTGCGATATTGCCAAGAAACGAGCGCTCAATGCCATGAAAGAAAGGCAATTTGGCCAGCCGGTCGACATCCACCGTTGCATGAAGGCCGTCTTGAGACAGATGAAACCCCATCTGTTTCTCCCACATGGCCGCATAGTATCCGTTTTGCTCCAGCAGCTCGCGATGGGTGCCTGTTTCGACGATCCGCCCTTCCTTAAACACATAGATGGCATCGGCATGAACAACTGAAGCGAGCCTGTGCGTAACGGAAATGATCGTTTTGTCCTTTCGGCTTTGCCCGATTAACTCATTAATCTCGGCTTCCGTTCCCGGATCCAATGCCGATGTAACCTCATCGAGCAGCAGCAGCTTCGGCTTTCGCAGAAGCGCCCTTGCGATGGAGAGCCGCTGGCGTTCTCCGCCCGACAAAGAACCGCCCTCGTGGTGGATCGGCGTGTCGTAGCCTTCCGGCCATCCGGCGATGAGATCGTGGATTTTCGCCTGCTTCGCCGCCTCCATCATATCGGCTTCCGCAGCATCGGGGTTATCCAGCAGCAAATTGTCACGAATCGTTGCATTGAACAAAAACGTATCCTGAGCAACGAGCGTGGACAGCTTTCTCAATGATGCCTCGCTTACATCGCGAAGGTCGGAATTGTTAATCGAAACCGTGCCTTCTTTAGGATCGTAAAAGCGTGAAATCAACTGCAGCGCCGTGCTTTTGCCCGAGCCGCTCGGCCCGACAAGCGCTGCATACGTTCCAGCCCGGATGTCCATGCTTACTTCCTTCAATTGATGGGAATCTTCGGTATACCCGAACGTCACGCGATCCATCCGAACAGATGCATACGACAAAGGAAGCGTTAGCGGAGACTCCGCCTCAGGAACGTCGGGCTGCTGCTCGAATATTTCCCCCACACGCCGGAAGCTGACGCCCGCATCGATGACATTCGGAAGAAGCGCCGACAAATTGGAGCCTGACTGGCCTACGGCCATAAATAACGTAAAAAACGCCATAAAGCCGCCAACCGTAATCTCATCGTTAAAGATGAAATATCCGCCTAAACCGATCATAATGCCGTTCAGAACAAGCAGCGCCGTAAGCGGCAGCCGCTCAATTAAAGATCCGGCCATATGCAGCTTAAACCCGAAGGTGAACAGATCATTCATCTGTCTGCGCGCACGTTCCCGGATGCTTGCCTGCTGGTGCAAGCTTTTGATCGTTTTGTGCCCCTTGACCATCTCGTCAATCGTATTGGCGAAATGCTCTTGCGCCTCCTTGTAGCCTGCGTTGGCGGCTTCCGCCCGACCCTGAAGCAGCTTGGGCCCAAGCAGCATGAGCGATGACCCGGCCAACATCGCCAGCGTCAGCTTCCAGTTAATTGCGAAAAGCATCACCAGCCCGAGGACCACACTTAACGCTTCCTTCAGCATGAAAGGATACGTAATGCGGACGACTCTTTCCATCGCGCCCATATCCGCAGCGAAGCGCGTGACGAGATCGCCGACCTTGTAACGTTGATAAAACGGGAGCGATTGCTTTTGCATATGATCGAACAATGCTACCCGCAATTTGCGAATAAATTCCCCGCTGAGCTTGCCTAGTGAGTAGTCGCCCATTGCGCTGGCACAAATGTTAAGAAAGCCTCCGCAAAGCAGCAGCGTAAGGATGAAGATGAATGCATGAAGATCTTTTAGCGTGAATGCGTCATCCACCAAGTATTTCAAACTTAACGGCGATGCAACCGCATACGCGATTTCAATGAACATACTGCCTAAGAATAGGACTGACAAAAGCTTATGCTGTGCAAAATGACGCAGCATCGTCTTGATGAACGGCAATGAATATCGCCACCTCCCGCTCTCCATAGATTACCTTAGATCCATATAGCTGTAAATCGCTTCAGCCGCTCCGAACGACAAAATCTGCCAATAAATGCTCGATTGCAAAACAAATACCATTAACCTATACTTCATGTTACATGCAAACCTTGCCAAAGCCCATGCATAGAATCAACGTTGACCGGAGGGGAAATACAATCGAAAACAAAGATACCGATCATAGACCGATGTCGACAATTAGAGAAATGACCATAGAGGATTACGAACAATCCTTTTTACTTTGGAGCCAAATTGAAGGGCTCGTGCTCAGCGACGCAGATTCCAAACCAAATATTGAAAGCTATCTGCACCGCAATAAGGGATTCTGCTTTGTCTGCGAAGCGGAAGGCAAGATCATTGGCACCATACTAGCGGGGCACGACGGAAGACGGGGATTTATTTATCATCTGGCCGTAAATCCAAATGCTCGTAAACAAAAAATTGGTCAGCGCCTCGTAGACTCGAGTTTAAGCCGACTTAGAGAACTGGGCATTAAAAAATGTCACATCTTCGTACTTGAAAATAATGACGTTGGCCATTCGTTCTGGACAGCTGCGGGATGGGAAAAAAGGAGCGGTTTTTTCGTATATTCAAAAACACCTTAGGACCGACTCCCGGTATAGCGCCATTGAAAAAGGCTGCCGAGACCGATGGGTCACGCAGCCTTTTTATTTTTATAACTCTTTTGTCATAAATGTGCTGAGGGGGTCCTCTGTATAATTCGAAAACGGCCCGCAATATTGAAACCCGAAGCGCTCATACAGTTTTCTGGCTGCTTCGAACCCTTCCATAGAGCCTGTTTCCAAACTTAGCCGGTTATACCCGCGCCGTTTGGCTTCCCCAACGATATGTTCAAGAAGCTGCTTGGCGACACCTTTTCTTAGATGCGCTGAAGACGTTCGCATGGATTTGATCTCACCGTGTCCGGCATCAAGTTCTTTCATCGCTCCGCAACCGGCTAACTGATCTCCTTCCCAAGCGCTCCAAAATGTCACTTCCGGTTTTTTCAGTCCATCAATATTCAGAGCGTGCATGCTTTCTGGCGGAGAAAGCTCCGACATCCCCTTCAGATGTTCCAAAATTAATGCCCTCACCTCAGGTCCGGTTAAATCATCGACTTTAATAGCCAAAACAGTCATTCTCAATCTCTCCTTTTTCATTGCTCTCTATGATTACATTATATTTTACATTATTTCCCTCAGGTCGAAACATTCCCCTAAATCATGCGTCTATGTTAACGATAAGATACCTTAGAAATCAGGTGATAGGAATGGAATTATCCGCTAAAAAATGGACATCGTTCATATTTGTATTGATCTTTCTTGGACTGGGGATCATGCCTGTGCATGTATCAGCAAGTACTTCCGTCAAGGCATCGCTTCCCTCGTTTCCCATCAAAATTAACGGGCAAGAAATGGACTACCTGCACAGCAAATACCCTTTTTTGCTTTATAAGGACATCACCTATTTACCGCTGACATGGAACAACCTGCAATCGCTGGGCATCGAATTTGATTGGAGCGAGGAAAACGGGCTGCTCATCTGGCCAAATCGCAACTATCCGCCGCCGATCCACGAAAACCCGCCTGAGCAGGATCTCACCGCCAAGCGTAATTCTGCTGCATATACCGTACATCTTGCCGATGAACCTATCACAATAAACAATACGGTTATTCATAATCGAACGGAAACCTACCCTTTCCTGACTTATCAAGACGTCACTTACATGCCCTTAACATGGCGGTTTGTACACGATCTCCTGCAGCTCGATATCCGATGGAGCGAGACGCAAGGGCTTGCCCTCATCGGCGGCCAGTCCATCATCGGTCCTCTGATTGGGGATGACGATAATTCCTTGTATTTCTATTCCATGCTGCCAAATCCGGATAAGTCCATGATCAAGATCGATAAGAAATCCTATCGCATAGAATGGAAGAACAGAGAAGAACAAGAGAAGATGTTCGCGACCTTATCGGCTGCGGCCCATCCGTATGGCGGCAAACCAGCCGTAGTAGAGCGCAAGGATAGGGATTTATATTATGGTGATGTGAAAATATATACGCTATCCGACTCCGATGTTTGGGAATCGGATACTTGGGGAGCCCCCGTCCATACCTACACAGAGTTTAAAGCCGGTGACCAAGGCATGATTATCAGCATAAATATCAGATTGCAAATAGCAGCAATCGGTCCGAACTACGGGAGCACCTATACGATTCTAGTCCGAAACGAAAAAGCGACGATGTTACAAGATTTTAATCAGAAGCTCGATCGGGTTATTCCCAATCCTGACGGCACGGTATGGATCGCCTCCGCTAAATTGCCCGGCCGTAATGGATATATCCCCGGAAGCGCACGTCTCGGGCTAATGGACCAGAATGGCCATGTTGAGTTGGTGAACGGGAAGATGAACGAATCGGATGTGTTGGCCCTTGGTCTTACCAATCCTTCTCTCCCCAATCCGGCAGATGGAGATGGCACCCTATACGTGGTGCTCCTCGGTCACAACCAAGGGGACTTCTCTGAAAAGGACAGCGCAGGTCTCTATACGTTGGATACGAAGCTGCAAACCAAACGTCTCTCCGAGCAGCTGGCCGGGGAGTACTATTTGGATAAGAACAGAACTGTTTATATCCAACATGCTTACAATACGCTTGAAAATTGGTCCGCCGGCGAGCTGCGCACTTGGTTTGATTACGAGCTTGCCGCTATGAGCGCAACCGAATAGTCCACAAGATGAATGAGGGCATCCCGATCCCGATCGATGTCCTCTTTTTTTCTTTGTTTGATGATCGGTCCAACATCCCGGAGAGCTAATTATTCACCATAGATGTCAATGTTCCTTCCACAATCACTATCACCCACTCTACTTTCCATTATATCCTCTTTTATTTATATAAAAAATACCCATTTAAGATCAAAACATTCTAATCATGAGAACATTCCTGCCATGGCAACTTATTCGCAACGCAAAATAAACAGATCCCGGAACCTTTTCCGGGATCCATCATCTGCACATTGAGCGAAGCTAAAAAGAAACGTTGATCCGCTATTCTCCCAAAAAGCGGCCATCTCGCCTCGGAGAGGGAACAACGATCCGCTATTTTGCCGGTTTGGGCAAAATCCAGCAAACATCGGGCAAATAAGGCCCTAGAGTTCCGCCTAGCCTTGGAAAACATACCAACATTGGAAAAATAGAGTACCATAGTTCCCCTTCATACAAGAAACAGCGGCAGCGGATCTATTTCCCCCTCCCGCCCACTCCTGCTTCACTTGGACAGCACATCCAAGCGAAAGCCGCCGGTTGTCAGCCAGCCGCCGCCGTTAATCCATGGCCCCCAACCGCCGATAGGCGTAATAAGACCGCTGCGGCGCTCGTCATCTATGGCCTCGCATACTCTTGATATCACAACTTTACGACGAGCGTCTTGTGCGGTTCAAGAACTAACTTTTGATTAAATAAAAGTTTCCCTTCGATGTGCTCGAACGCAACAGCAGTCCCGCCAAGCATGACGCCCTGAACGTCTCGGCCTGTCAACAATCCGCTTCCAAAGCTGGATAGCGCAAGCCTCCCCATCTTAACTTCCAGCTCCAATTTTCCTTCCGAGCAGCGGAATTCGCCCCAGCCGTCGTTCAAGCTCCAAAAAGAGCTGAAATCGTCCTCCTGCCATTTCGGACTAAAACCGATATGCCCTTGAACCATATCATACTCGAAGCCGCTCAGTGCAAGCAGCAGCCCGAAAGAGGCCATGGATCGCGCGTAATTGCTGCCGCATTCGAATTCGTTCCACGGGTTGCGGCGTTCTCCGTCATACCGGTCGCGAATCGCTTTCACGACACGCAGCCCTTCCGTCACATATCCCTCATAAATCATATGACAAGCAGCCTGATATTCGAAGCCGTTCATGCATTCTTCCGCATAGGGAACAGGCACTATCGGAGAGTTCGCGTCAGGCCAAGAGCAAATCACGAGGCCGGACTCGTCATTTAACCCATAGATGCGGCAAGCGTTGGGGTGATCGCCTAAACGCTCCATATAATTGTTCTCATAAATGGAGTGGACCGCACGCTTTACTTTGGCAGAATCCAGCACATAGCCAAGGCCTACAAGATGAGCGAACCACTGGCCAAGCACCTGATCAATGCCGCAGCCTTCACCGATTTGATATTTATGCTCGCCGGCCTCTTCGTTCCAATACTCGGCTTCCGCGCCATATTTTTCGAGAACAGAGCGGTCTTTGAGATCAACCTTTTGATGGAAATACCGGCCGTTGAATAAATGCTCATTCGTCCATGCCGCGCCCTTGCGCCTGATCGCATCGTACTCCGCCGCTTTCTCCGGCTCGCCGAGCTCATTCGCCATCTCTGCCGCTGCCTTCAAAGCCGTCAAATACATGCTCGTCAGCCAGGAGTTCGGGCCGAACAATTCCATATCCAGCGTATGGTGCTGCCGCCCTTCCATCACGCCGTCTTTGTCGGCATCCCACTGATCCTCGTTGGTCGGCTCCCAGGCAAATTCGAGCGCCTTGCGAATGTTCGGCCAGAGGGCTCTCAGCCACTGCGTGTCGCCGGACACTTTCCATTCGCGATAGGACTTAATAATGCCGCCCATTTGACCATCCGCAGCAGCTCTGAAGTTGTTATCGCGCGTCGTCCTCTCAGCCGGCAGCATGAGGCGGAACGCCATTTTCCCATTTTCGAACTGGGCATAGGTGTAATCGATCTTTCGCATCGATCGCGCCAGCGCCGGGAACAGGAAAGCCGTAGCCTGCTCGTAATTCCACACGTGCGTACAAGAGCCTTCGCAAGAACCTTCGTTGGTATGCACGCCCTCGAAACCGTACAATGTCCCGTCGGTCAAACGCAGCACGGTAGGAGATTTCAGAATCGACATATTTCCGCTGATCGCATCAAGCACGGTATCGGGCAGCGTAGAAGCAAAAAGCGTTTCCTTAAACAACCGCGACTCTGCATGCAATCGCTCATAGTTTGTCATGACGTATTTCGCCGTATCCGTAGAATCCCGAAAAATCGTCGAATAATAATTTTTCCATGATGGCAGCCGGCCCTCGCCCGGATTCCAGAAATTAACACAATTCGGAAAACTCCATGCCAGGATGAATCTAAAAGTAGCTTTCCCTCCAGGCCCCACTGTACGATGGCCGCTCAGCAGACCGACATCCTGGTGTTTTTCATGGGCTCTTCTCGGATCGAGATCACTCGGTGCTTCATAATGCCGTTCCTGAAAGCGGCCCGTTCGCCGAAAATCTTTCCAGAATACGGTCAAGTTATCGAACCAGCTGCCACGGAACCAATAGGACTGATAACTGACATCATCATGATCGGCAAGCAGCGTCAAATCACCGAAGTCGGCATCGTCCTCTTCATAATGAACGGAAGACATCCGAATCGCTCTTCGTCCGCCCACCTCGACAGCCTCATTAACCGCACCCTTGCGAAGCGGATTCGTCAAATTGCCGACCACGCTGAGCGCTAGTTCATCCGTGGAGCGGTTCGTCACTTCATATTCAAAAATGGCGCACGGAATCGATGAATCCCGGTCATTGAGCGGGATGAACGGATTAAAAGCTGTCAGCTTGACATGAATGGGATCATCGCTATCGTCGAACGTCATTTCGGCGAACGGAAATTCACCGCGAAAGGACGTATTCGCAAAATGCGGGAATCCAGCCATGTTCTCCCGTCTGGGACCATAGCCGAAGCCTTCAAATTTCCCCTTGCCTTCGCCTGTATACGGCGTTTGCAAATCTCCGTTCAGCACTTTGGTCAGAATCACCTCGCCTTGACGTTCCGCTTTTACAGCAAAAAAGGAGAAACCGTTAAAGCTCAGCTTATTCGGCCGGTTGTAAATCTCCCAATCGATCAGCCGCCCGTTTCCGGCCAAGCCGATGCTGCCCGTACCGATCCCGCCGAGCGGAAACGAGATTTGACTCGTTTTGGCACCTGCATACACAAAATTTTTCTCCATACCAAACAGCTCATTTGACCGATTATTGCTCATATGATTGCCTCCCCAAACTCCTCATGATAGAGATCTGATTTCTCGTGCGCACTTGGATAGAATAAACAGGTGCAGCCTGATGCCTTTCAACGAAGTAATTCATGTTCGGTTAAACACCCCGTGCACGTGCACGGAGATGACGAAAAAAATTTACAGCAGAATCATCGTGCCGTTAAGGGCGTCCCCCCACTCCGGCTGTTCCAGCATGGAAGCTCCGCTCACATGCCTCGTACACGTAAACGAAATCATCTTAACAAATACGTTTCGTTTTGTAAACGCTTCATTCGAAATTCGTTCCAAGTGCCTATATCCGCTCCACCCCTTTACGTTCACGAGCACGGGTATTGACCTGCACGCTCTGTTAAGCTACGATAAGACCAACAGAGCCTTTTACGGAGGTCCATCCACATGAACATAACCAGTAAACAAATCGCCGAACTATGCGGCGTTACCCGGGGGACCGTGGATCGCGCGTTAAACAACCGCCCCGGCATTCATCCCGAAACCCGCGAGAGGATCATGCGTGTGGCCGAAGAGCTGGGTTACCGTCCGCATTTTCTAGCGCAAAGCTTAGTGAAAGGACATACGAAAACACTTGGCATTGTTTTGTTCGACATCCATAACCAAATATTTGCCCAACTGTTCCATGCCTTTGAGGCGGAAGCACGTAAACAGGGGTATATCGTTTATCTTGTGCTTTCCAACCGGGATAAGGAGCTGGAACTAGAATATATCAACAACCTGTTGGACCGTAAAGTCGACGGGATTGCACTGCTGCCTGCCAATGACAACAAAAAGTTCGAGTCTTTCCTCCTTCGCTCGCGTACGCCGATTGTCACGTTCGGCAACCGGTTGTCCGGCCCGTTTCCATACATTTGGATTAACGATAAGCAGGCGATTTGCGATTCTGTTGCCTTTCTTGCGAGCCAAGGCTACCGCCATATCATCTACTTAAGTCCGCCGTTGATGCGGAAAGGGAAAGAAAACATTTATGTGCCCGAACAAAGGTACCAAGGTTTTGTTAGCGCGTGCGCAGACATACCGGACATGCGTTTTAACGTCATCGCACAGAAGCAATATTTGTCAGAATTAGAATCGTTACTGGATCATATCGACAGCAAATGCGCCATCCTCTGCTCCAGCGATGTGTATGCCTTGGAAGTACTTAAATGGCTAAAAGCCCGTAAAATCCGCGTGCCAGAACAAGTCGGCCTCATGGGATTCGATAATATCGATTTTCTCACCTATATTAATCCTGCACTGACAACCGTGGACTATAATGTCAACGAGATCGGTACGAAGCTCGCCGATTTGTTAATTCGCCGCATTCATAATGACGAAGTGCCCGCCGAGACGCTGATCGAGCATCACGTCGTGCAGGGCGAGTCTGTGACGCTGCATGCTGACTAACTAAACAAGCCCCGAGTTCCACGTTTGAAGTGGTCCTCGGGGCTGCCGCTATTGTGTCTTCAGCGAAAGTTTTGCGGCTTGCAGGCCTGCCGCTGTTCCCGTAATTACAATCTCTCCGGATGCAGGAGTGGTTTGAACGAGCAGTAAACAGTATCCGTTAAAAGCTCTGCGCCGATTCGCCTTATCCGGCTCATGGCTGCTCGGATTGCCGTTGCCGACACCTAATAGGCTGCCGGCCCCTTCGACCGCGAAAACAACCTCGTTATCTGCGATTGGAACGACGCGGCCTTGCTCGTCGCGAATGGATACCCGGACAACGGCAACGTCCGCCCCGTCCGCCAGAAGCTCCGTTCGGTCAGCCTCCAAATGCACAGAGGCCGGCGCTCCGACCGTTTGGACCTGCTTGACAGCAAATGTGCGGCCTTCCTTATAGGCCGTAGCGACGAGCTCGCCAGGCTCATAAGGCACCTGCCACTCCAAATGTCCGGCTTTTGCCATTGGCTTAACGCCTAAGCTGCGCCCATTCAGTGTAAGCTCGACTTGATCCCCGTTCGAATACACCCACACCTCAATCGGTTCGCCGGTCTTCTCAGTCCAATTCCAATGGGGCAGCACATGAACGATCGGTTCATCCGTCCAGGCGGATTTTAAATAATAGTAGACATCCTTCGGAAAGCCGCACGTGTCCATGATTCCAAAATGGGAGTTGACGCAGGGCCATAAATTTGGCGTCGGTTCCCCTCTATAGTCGAAGCCTGTCCAGAGGAAAATGCCCGTCAAAAAAGGATGGGCAAGCAGATCGTTCCAAGCCTTTTCCACCGTACAAGACCATGAAGGCATGTAAATTCCTTCATAGGCCGGGCAGTAACCCCGCTCCTCATCCATTTCGT
This sequence comes from Paenibacillus sp. FW126-R14, assembly GCF_058789495.1. NCBI lineage: Bacteria > Bacillati > Bacillota > Bacilli > Caryophanales > Paenibacillaceae > Paenibacillus > Paenibacillus sp. FW126-R14. The sequence continues at coordinate 186,687 of NZ_JBYTBS010000002.1, forward strand.
ATACGCCTCGGGTCGTTGTGCTGCTCGCACTTTCGCTGCCGATCATGATCCGTGACGGATATTCCTTATGATCCGAGATATCCTGATCTTGGCGTTGACCATAATTGTAGCCTACGATGTCCACCTGATCGCTGTATGTCTCGTTATTCCATCCATGATTCATGGCCGCCAGCGTAGGCCGGGTAGGATCCAGTTTGCGGGTGGCATTATGCACGGATCGAAGAATGCGTGCGCCCATACGCTTCCCTTCGAGGATCTCCTCGTTTTCCAAACACCAGACGATGATGGAAGGATGATTGCGATCCCTCCGTATCATGCTTTCCAGATCGGCCATTCCATTCGGCGTGCTGTCCAGCTTACGGTTTTCGTCGATGACCAGCATGCCCAGCCTGTCGCAGATATCGAGCAGTTCCGGGGTCGGCGGATGGTGAGCGCTCCGATACGCATTGCTTCCCATTTCTTTCAGCAGCTGAAGCTTGTATTCGATCAGCCGGTCCGGCAGTGCGACTCCGACACCGGCGAAGTCTTGATGATTGCACGTACCTTTAATGACTGTCGGCACGCCGTTTAATAGGAAACCGTTTTCCGTAAATGCAATCGTCCGAATGCCGAAGACCGTTTCATACACATCCACAATGCGGCCATCCACAGCCACTTCCGTGATCAAACGGTACAAGCGGGGATGCTCCGGCGACCAAAGCTGCGGATCGGGTACGGTTATGGACTGTTCCGTTTCTTTTTCAGCCAACCAGGAGGCACGAATAGAAACGGTATCCGAAGCGATTCTTCTTCCTTCGGCGCCTACGATGGTCGATATCAGCTCGCATTCCCGGTCCTCTTCATATTCATTGTGCAAAACCGTGCGGATGACAACGCTCGCTGCATGTTCTGTCACGAGTGGCGTCGTCACGTAAGTACCCCAATGACCGACGTGGAGGCGGTCCGTTTTTTGCAGCCACGTATGACGGTAAATGCCGCCGCCCTCGTACCACCAGCCCTCGCACCGCGATGCATCCACCTTAACGACAATGACATTCTTGCCTTCATCGCCGTAACGCAGAACATCCGAAATGTCATAATGATAGCCGGTATACCCGCTGTTATGCGTACCAAGCAGGTGGCCGTTAAGCCAAACCGTACTTACACCCATGACCCCGTCGAAGTGGATCGATATCTTTTTCCCTTCATCCTCAGAAGGAATGGCGAACATTTTTCTGTAAAAGCCTACCCCCGACGGCAAATAGCCGTGACTGCCGGGCCGGCTGCCCAAGTTCGGATCGTTCACGTAGTTCTCCTCCACGACCCAGTCGTGAGGAATATTCACCCGGCTCCAATCTTTCGGAATCGCAGCTCCTTCTGTTTCTTTATCCACGTAAGCAATCTCAAGCCATTCGCCGTCCTCCCGCTTCCCGCTGTCTGTAATGCCCCCTGTCATCCCTGCTTTCACCGCATACTTCACCGCAATGTCGCCTTTATGGAAAAACCAGTCCTTGTCAAAAAGCTCTCTGCTCCTCGTTTGTTGATGCTTCATGTCACAGCCTCTTTCTGTCAGTTTTTTTGTAATATATAATTTTATTAATAATTATATGATTACATAAAACCTTCAACAATCAGAGAATATTTATGTTAATATAACAATATTAATCTTAATGAACGGAGGGTGATCCCAATGAAACCTTATTATTGGAATGTACAAACAGATATTAATTTTCAATTGCCCCTCTATATTGTCTCAACCGGCTGCTGGATACATCAACCTCAAGTGATTAGAAAAGAAGGCTACAAAGGCTTTCAATGGATTCAATGCTTGAATGGCCAAGGCACTCTGGAAATCGAAGGCAAATCGATTGTCATTTCCAAAGGCCAAGGCATGCTGCTGTACCCCGGTGTCCCGCACCGCTATTCTCCGCTGACGGAGCCCTGGACGGTGCAATGGGTTGAATTCAACGGAAATTGTGCCCATACACTACTGCAAACTCTTCATTTCCATGATTCGGCGGTATTTTACATCACCAGGCCGGAAATCTTGCAAGCGCGAATCGACGAGATCAATCATATGTTCAGTATCCGCAAAAATGGCGTAAGCTACGAAGGCTCGCAGCTTCTTTACGGCTTATTGATCGACTTGTTCCGGCATACCTCAACATCGGAAACGCGTTCCGTTCAAGAGCACTACGAGCACTTGAAGCCGGTGATCGACTATATCGGGAACCATTTCGAGCAACCGATTACGCTGCAGAATTTGGCGGATTGCCTTTCCGTGACCCCCCATTATATCTGCGTCCTCTTTCAGCAAACGTTTAGTACGCGACCGTTCGAGTACATTAACCGTTTTCGGATTCAGAAAGCAAAGGAATATCTCCAACAATTTCCTGCATGGGAAATCCAAACGATTGCACGAAAAGCCGGCTTTGAAAGTCCGAGTTATTTCATTAAAGTATTTAAGCAAAACGAAGGTCTCACACCGAGTAATTTCCGCAAATTGCATGTGATTCGTTAAACGTGGCTATCCCAAAAGCAGAGATCACTTCTTGTGAATAATTACAAACCTCATAGAAATAACAACAAAAAATAATTTAAAAACTATATTTTAATTGTTTTTAGTTGTTGTTCAATGTAATATGGACAAAACCATATATCTATTTCCAGGAGGTTCCCACGTTGGTTATTCCATTGAAAAAAGTGCTCGTTTCTTCGCTGGCAGCTGCAACTGTCCTCGCCACACCAAGCTTTCCTATGCTTGATCAATCTCCAATTGCCTCAGCGGCAATCGTATCCTCTGATTATGCTTTGCATCTGCTTTTCGATAACGACTTTGCGGATAGCTCCACAAATCTGTTGACAGCAACTCCCGTTGGGAACCCGGCTTTTGTTCCCGGCCGGATTGGAAATGCGTTAAGCATTAACTCTACAAGCTCAGCCAAACAATATGTCAACCTGGGGAAACCGAACAACCTTCAGTTCGGCACAAGTACCGACTTTACCGTTTCATTCTGGGTGAAATCTGCCGGCGTCTCGTCTGACCCTGCTATTTTATCGAATAAAAATTGGGACAGCGGAAGTAATGCAGGCTACGTGCTCGCTTTAGATTCTGACAAAGGTCTGATCTGGAATTATAATACGGCTGGAGGTTCAAGAGCTGATGCAAAAATTCCAAACGTAGCGAATGGAGCCTGGCATCACATCGTGGTCTCGCACGATCGCACGGCAGGACGCGTCGATTTCTATAAAGACGGCATTCCTGTAGCGGTAACTAACTCGAAAGGAAGCCATTATAATAACATTGCAAGCACAATGAGCATTGTCGGGCAAACTGGCACCATTGATTCCGGACTGCCGACGATGATAGGCAATGACGGTACCGGCAATTATTCCGCTGCTTTGCAAGTTCAGCTTGATGATCTTCAGATATTGAAGAGAACTGTAACAGCGCAAGAAGTTTTAGACAGCTATTCTATGGTGCCTCCGCTTGCCGCCGAAAAATTTAACGGCTCGGTGAACTTGATAGGGGCGCAGCATACCGTTCAAGGCTCGCAGTTCCGTTACAACCTGGATCTTCGTACGCCGACGATGAGTGAAGGCATTGCTAAAGCAGAAATTGAACTTGCTTATGACAGCCATTTATTTGAGTTTGTCAGCGCATCGCGAGCAACATCTGTTGATACGTCAGTCCCCGGAATTGTGAAATTAAGTTTACCCGGAGACTCTATTTACAACAATACCAATCCCCTCGAATACGCCACTTCAACACTTTCCGAGCTGAAATTCAGCGCGAAGTCATCTTCCGGACAAGGAACTATTCAAGTAAAAAATGCTGATTTTTATAACGGATCAACGAAAATGGACATTGAATCCTTAAATAAACAAACCGCTGAAATTCAAATCCACCCCAAAGCAGCAGAAGATCTCAATAAAGACGGTCATGTGACGATCGGCGATGTCGTTTTAGCCCAAGGCCATGCAGATGATGTGTTGCAAGGAATAGCCAAACAAGCCAAATTTACTCCTTATAAGCGTGTTGTCGTTATAGGCATTGACGGTGCAGGCGTTTCGGTCGCTCCGAATGCTCCATATTGGGAGACGACCAGCTCCGTCAAGGAAACGGTCGGCAGCCGTCAGGTCATCCCAGCGATCAGAAACATTATTGAGCATGGCGCTGTCACATATACAGCCAAAACGACGCTGCCATCCAGCTCTTCCCCAAACTGGGGAGCAATGATAACCGGTGTTGATTACAGCAAGCATTTAATTGACAACACCGACAGCTCGAAGTATACGTATAGCGAAACTTCACCCTACCCGTCATTCTTTAAAAAAGTGAGAGCAGCACTGCCTGAGACCAAACTAGCCGCTTTTGCAACCTGGAATAATATATTTAACGGCCATATTGAGCCGTCCCTAGGCGTGGAGGGCTACTCTCTAGGCGATGATGGCAATGCGGCAGCCTTCGCTCAGTATGCAGCAAGCGGGAAAGCTTACGATGCATCTGTCATTTTCTTTCAAATCGATGAAATGGATCATGCCGGGCATACCCACGGCTTCTATACAAAGAACTATTATGAGCAATTGAGCAAGACCGATAAGGATGTTGAGACGATCTATAACGCTTTAAAAGATAATCAGCTGCTCGACGATACGCTAATTGTGATGCTGCCCGACCATGGAGGAGGCACCGAGAACGCCAATCATACGTTAGGAAGCTCTACTTCGCATGGACAAGATTCCCCGCTTGCAACAACGACATTTATTGCCGCTAACGGAAGAACGGTAGCCACGGATGCCGGGAAAGAGAAACTGCTGCAAGGGGGTACGACCAAAGATTTGGCAGCCACCGTCCTCTACGCCCTTGGTATCGACCCAACAATCGGGGATTCTAAGGTGATTGACGGGATGTTTATCCCGCAGAAAGATCAGCACAACGCCGAAGCTCCAAACTTGAAACTAACCAAAGTCGTCTCCTCAACGACTGAGCTCCTGAAAAGTTATGAGTTGTCCATTGATCAGCTGAAGTCCGATGCGAAAGCCATGGATATCGAAATTGACACGAAAAACGTGACTGTCAAATCCGTAGCTCCTGTGCAAGCCGGCGTCAACGTGCTGCGCAATGAAACGGCAAATGGCGTGACAAGACTCATTCTCTTCTCGGATACAGGTATTGTCCCTGGCGAGCCTATTGTGAAAATAAATGTTGAAGCCCAGGGAAGCGTTCCGTCCGCAGCGCTGCAATCCGCGATGGTTGCCGATTCGCAGGCAAAAGAAACGATGCCGAACTTTTCAGCCGCTGAAAAAACGGAAAGTGATATCATCCCTGTTACAGGCGTTGACGTAACGAAGGCAAATCTGACGCTTCTGGAAGGACAAACTGCCGAACTTCGCGCAAAGGTCCTCCCTGCCACAGCCAGCAATCCAAACGTGACATGGACCACGAGCGATTCTAGCATCGCTTCAATCGAACAAGTTAGCGATAAAGTCGTTATTACAGGTATCAAATCAGGGACGGCAACCATCACAGCGACCACAGCCGAGGGGAACTTCACTGCCCAAAGCCTCGTTACTGTGCAGACTACCCCTGTAGAGACTGCACTGTCTTCCATTAAGTTGAACGGTAAAACGTCCCTGTACAGCGGTCAACAGAACCAAACCGTCGTCAAAGCAACATACAGCGATAATAGCATCACTCAGATCGTATATGGGGTCGTTTATAACAGCACTGCTCCATCCATTGCCAAAATAGACGCTAAAGGCGTAGTAAGCGCACTTCAGGCGGGTACAACCGTTATTAAAGCAACTTATGGCGGATTGACAGATCAATATACGTTAACGGTTAGATATGAATCCCATGAATCTTCAAAAACGGATGAGCCTGTTGGGCCGATAAATACTACCGGGCAGACCCTGCCTAAAGTTGAACCAAAGCCAATTGAGGCTCCAAAAGAGGTTGAACCGGCAATACCTGCGCTGCCGGATCTATTTAAAGGCGAGTTCATTCAAACAGAACTGCTGCTCAAAAACGTGGCGTCCAAAATAGAAGCAGCGAAAAAGCAGACCGCTCACGTGCAGTTCACCGATTTGCCCGCAACCCATTGGGCAGCGAGCCTTATTCACAAATTCGCGGCCATCGGTGTCGTTCAAGGATTAGCAGACGGGAAATTCGAGCCAAACGGCAAAGTAACACGCGCGGAGTTTGCGACACTCCTTTCAAGGGTATTCGCAGTTGACGGGCAGCCTGTTCGCACCCTGACGCTTCATGATTTGGACGGGCACTGGGCTAAGACAGCCATCGAAAAACTGGCTAATCTCGGCATCGTGAACGGCTACGAAGATTCCAGCTTCAGACCTGACGAAACCATCTCCCGTGCTGAAATGGTGACCCTCCTAAGCCGTATCGTAAATTTGCGTGCTTTACAAAAAGAAAACGCGTCTAGTTTCGCTGATATTGACAACTCTTTTGCTAAGGAGCAAATCAACGAGGCAGTGAAAGCAGGAATTATTACTGGCTCCGGCGATGGCAGCTTCCATCCGGACATGCCTTCTACCCGGGCTGAAGCTCTTACCGTCATCATGAACGTTCTAAATCTTCATCCTGATTTGAAGCGATTGTTGGACAGTTTGGAGGTAAGATAGTAGCAAAATTGCACAAAGAGGGTATCCCTTACGTCATGGAAATGACTGAAGGGACACCCTCTCTTTGCATGTGTTCGATATGCCATGTACCAACTTGCGGGCCAAATTCATCGAACCTGTCGGCTAATCCCCGTAAGGATGCTGAGTTAGACAATAAAATCCACCTGACGGAACAATATTATCCATCGCCACAGCATGTACACATTTCTTATAATTACCATAGTAAACGTTTACAATTTCATCGACAGAGGAGTGGATATTTGTTTTCCAGATGAGCTTCACATGTAATCAGGAGAATATGAATTGGATTTACCAGCCTAAGGAGGTACTATCATGTATCAAATTTTGAGATCGTTAGTTCATCGTATACATAGGTTTGCAGCCGCTTCTCTGGCTGCTATTGTCGCAGTCTCCCTCTTTTTTCCGGCACTTCAAGCCGACGCAGCCAGCATTCGCAGTGATTATAAAGCTTATGCGATGGCTCCGCTTACCAAGATAACGGATTGGAACGCATTCCGCAGCCAGCTGACGACGCTGAAAAACAATGGTATCTATGCCCTCACAACTGATGTCTGGTGGGGGGATGTAGAGCAGGCCGGCGACAATGTCTTCGATTGGTCCTATTACAAAACCTATGCCGATACGGTGCGCGCTTCGGGCTTGAAGTGGATTCCGATCATCTCCACGCATCAATGCGGGGGCAACGTCGGGGATGACTGCAATATCAAGCTGCCTTCCTGGCTCTGGAGCAAAGGTACGCAAGACCAGATGACAATGCGCAGTGAAACCGGTTACTACAACAACGAAACCTTGTCTCCATGGTGGACAGGAACATCCACGCAGTATGATGAGCTTTATGCCTCCTTCGCGACCAATTTCAGTAGCTATAAGGATATTATCTCCAAAATCTACCTCTCCGGCGGCCCTGCGGGTGAACTTCGCTTCCCATCCTATAATACGGCCGACGGCTGGGCCTATCCGGGACGCGGAAAGCTGCAGGCGTACACCGATACGGCGAAGCTGGACTTCCAGAATGCCATGAAAACCAAATACAGCACGGTCTCCGCTCTCAACAGCGCTTGGGGGACGAACCTGACAGCCTTCACGCAAGTTGCTCCTCCAAGCGATGGTGACAATTTCTTCATCAATGGCGTAAAGTCCACATACGGTAAAGACTTTATGACTTGGTATCAGAGCGTGTTGGAGAAGCATCTGAACACGATCGCTGCGAAAGCGCACAGCCGTTTCGATTCCGTTTTCGGCGTTCCGATCGGTGCGAAGGTGGCCGGGATTCATTGGCAAATGAATCACCCTTCCATGCCGCATGCCGCTGAATTCGGCGCTGGATATTACAACTACAGCACGCTGCTGGACGAGTTCAAGAGATCGAATCTCGATCTGACCTTTACCTGTTTGGAAATGACCGACAATCAAGCTTCTGCAAGCCCTTATTATTCCGCTCCTAAGTCGTTAGTTATCCAAGTCGCAAATCTGGCGAACCAGAAGGGTATTCGCATCAATGGAGAGAACGCGCTGCCAATCAGCGATGGCAGCGGCTATCAAAACGTGGCGGAAATGCTGTTCAACTACAATTTCGGAGGCTTTACTCTGCTGCGGATGTCCAGTCTCGTCAATGCAGACGGCTCCAAAACCGCTTTGCTGGATGCTTACCGGGATGCTATTGCGATGACTCCGATACCGGTTACGTTCATCGTCAAGAACGCGCCAACCGTTTCGGGGGATGTTGTCTATGTAGCGGGAAGCCGCTGGGAAATGGGCAACTGGACAACAGGTGTTTACCCTATCAAGCTGACTTACAACAGCTCCACCGCCGACTGGCGCGGCACAGCTTATATCGGAGCATCCCGCTATTATGAATTCAAAGCGATTATCAAAGATAGCGCAGGCAATTTCAAAAGCTGGGAGCCCGGAGCCAACAATACATGGTCGACACCTGCGGCAGGAACGAACTATACGATAACTTGGTAATTCAAGTCTCGCCGCCGCTAAATATAAAAGCACAAAAGGCTAGAGGATCATAGACGGATCCTTTAGCCTTTTGTGTGTTATTTTCCTCTTCAACTAATTCCTTTGTCTCGTTAGAAGCAGCATAAGGAAGGAAATCAAAATAATCGAGCAAGTCCATGCCCACGCCATCGTCGTATTGCCCGAATCAACGGCAACGTAGATGGCCGTTGGAATGGTTTGCGTTTTACCCGGTATATTTCCGGCAATCATCAATGTTGCGCCGAATTCGCCAAGACCGCGGGCAAAGCCTAGAATATAGGCGGAGACCAGCGATCGGAACGTTAGCGGAAGTGTGATGTACCTGAACACCTGCCATTCGTTCGCCCCGATTGAGCGCGCAGCTCCCTCCATATCCCGGTCCACGGCAGAGAAACCTACCTTCATCGTTTGATAGACCAGCGGAAAGGCAACCACAATCGAAGCGATGACGGCAGCCCACCATGAGAAAATAACGGGTGCGGCAAACAGCCATTCGATAAATTTCCCAAACCAGCTTCTCCGGCCTAGTATGACTAAAAGAATAAAGCCTACTACAGTCGGCGGCAGCACAAGCGGCAGCATAATGGCTGTTTCAAGAATGGTCTTGCCTCTGAACGATTTTCGGGACATCCACCAAGCAATTCCCACGCCGAATACAAGGACAACGAGGCTGGATAACAATGAAACTTGAAGCGATAACCGGATAGGCGTCCAAAATTCGTGCCAATTCATGCCGGCCACAATTAATTCAGGATCGTAAATCCGTATTTAACGAAAACGTCAAGAGCTTCTTTGGACTGCAAGTACGTGTAGAAACCTTCAGCTTCTTTGCTGTGCTTCGTAGCCTTTACAATTCCAATCGGATATTCAACAGGCGTATATGTTTTTGGATCGACTGCAAAAGCGACTTTTACTTTTTGGGAAGTCAAAGCGTCTGTTTTGTAAACAAAACCAACATCCGCATTTCCGGTTTCTACATACTGCAGCACTTGACGCACATCTTTCCCTTGAACCATCTTGGACTGTAAGGAATCCCATAGTTTCGTGTTCGTCAGCGCTTCTTTGGCATAGCTGCCTGCGGGCACGCTCTCAGGAATGCCAATGGCAACGTTCTTTACTTCAGCTTTAGATAAATCCGCTGCATTGCGGATCGGTGCTTTCGCATCTGTGGAAATGACGGCAACCAGTTCATTCGTCAACAATTTTTTCTGCTGCGCTGTATCGATTAGCTGTTTATCAACCAGTGCCTTCATGTTTTTGGTTGCTGCAGAAAGGAACAAGTCTGCCGGAGCTCCCTGTTCGATCTGCTGCTGCAGAGCGCCTGACGCACCGAAGTTGAAATTCAATTTGATCGCCGGATTTTTCGTTTCATAAGCTTTTTGAATATCCTTAAGCGCATCCGTCATGCTCGCTGCGGCAGAAATCGTTAACTCTACGGTTTCAGCAGGTTTTTGACTGGGAGCACTCGTGCTTTGTGCCGGTGTGCTTACACTGGGACTCGCTGCCGGCTTCTCTGCTGTTCCGCAGGCAGTGAACACTAGCGTCATCCCTAAAGCGAAAGATAAGACCATACTACTTTTAACCATTTTAAACATTGATTCCCCTCCGAATTATATTTAGTTATAATTAAATATAATCATTATACATTCGGCCTATTTTCTTGTAAACTCATAAACCATAAACAAAAAGCTGCCCCTCCGTCATCTGCGATGACTTCTGGACAGCTCATTATTTGCCAAACCTTCGCCTGCTCCTACTTTGCTTGAATGTAGCCTTCAGCTTTAAGCAGTTCCGCGATCAACACAGCGCCGCCTGCGGCTCCGCGCAATGTATTATGCGACAATCCTACGAATTTGAAATCATAGATGGAATCTTCGCGCAATCTGCCTACCGAAACGCCCATACCGCTCTCAATATCACGGTCAAGCTTCGTTTGCGGTCTGTTGTCTTCTTCGAAATAAGTGATGAATTGCTTCGGTGCGCTTGGCAAACCAAGCTCCTGCGGGCGGCCTTTGAATTGCAGCCAGCGAGCGAGAATTTCTTCCTTGGAAGGCTTTTTCTCGAACGATGCAAATACCGTAGCCAAATGTCCGTCCGTAACCGGAACACGGATACATTGCGTTGTAATGAGCGGCGAACTTGCTTTAATAATTTCATTATTTACAATGCTGCCCCAAATGCGGAGCGGCTCTTGCTCGCTTTTCTCTTCCTCGCCGCCAATATAAGGAATGACATTGTCCAGCATTTCAGGCCAGTCGGTAAAGTTTTTGCCGGCACCGGAAATCGCTTGATACGTCGAGGCAACGACTTGAGTCGGTTTGAAATCCAGCAGGGCATGAAGCGCCGGCACATAGCTCTGGATCGAACAGTTCGGCTTGACGGCAATAAATCCGGTCGAAGTTCCGAGCCGTTTTCTCTGTGCAGCGATGACTTCGATATGCCCCGGATTCACTTCCGGAATGACCATTGGGATGTCTGGCGTCCAGCGGTGAGCCGAATTATTGGAAATAACGGGAGTGCCCGTTTTGGCGTATGCTTCTTCCAGCGCTTGAATTTCATTCTTTTTCATATCAACGGCACAAAAAATAAAATCAACCTGAGAGGCAACTTCCTCCACTCTGGATGCGTCCTGAACAACAATCTGTTTCACATCTTCAGGGATAGGCGTGTCTAATTTCCATCTGCCTTGCACAGATTCCTCATAGGTTTTACCTGCAGAACCGGCGCTTGCTGCGATGGCCGTTACTTGAAACCAAGGATGCTGATCCAGCAGCTGAACAAAGCGCTGACCCACCATTCCTGTTCCTCCGACAATACCGACTTTTAACTTTGCTGTCATCTAATATTCAATTCCTTTCAAAGTGGCATAATAATGGGGATCTATTCATTCCCTTGCATGAGGGATCTCCCTAAAAAATATTCAAAGCGGATGATTTGGTGAACCTTGTACGGCAAGAAAGCGATAAATATAAAAAAATCCCACCCCCAAGACTATAATCAGCCTTAGGGACGAGATTTGTATGCTCGTGGTACCACCCCAGATTCGCTAATATGTCGCCATATCAGCCTCTTCAAGTACGGCATTGCATAGGCAATGCGTATACTTTAGCTCTATAACAGGAGCTCCTGGCACACCATCTCCGCTTCAAGCGGTTCCGATGCGCTGCTCTGAGGCTTTTTTCAATAAACAATTCTTTGCTCCTTTTCAGCTGACGGAGCTCTCTGTGAAAGAATTTTATTTATTTACTCTTCTCTTCCTCGCATTTGAATGTTGCGATAATTCTATCAGATATTGAATGCAACGTAAACACAATTTTAGAAAATTCGAAAACTTTTTATCCTTCCACAATATCCGCCCGCAATTCGCTCGCAACTTCCATCATCTTCGGAATCACCGCTTCATTGGTGCCCGATACGTAGATATCGCCTTGGTAATGCCGGAATGGGATTCGGCTATCGCCGCAGCTCCACATGAAAAAATCCCCGTCAATCGACATCGTCGTGGCGCCGGTTACTGTAAATACAGATGTATAGGAAAAATCGGCTTTGGAGGCAAAATACTGTTTGCATTCCTCCAGAGATATGATTTTTGCCGAATGGCCATCTTCCTGTAGTGCTCTAGTAATTCGATACCGTTGACTCATTGCTTGCGAATCCTCCTATACTTCACCCCAGAATACTTGGGTCTCATAATTAAAAAACACGTTGCCGTCCTGTTCATTCCGTTCAAAAACGTTCCGAAGTTCTGCCATCATTGGTTCGTAGCGCGGATCTCCCGGCGCAGGGGAATAGGAGGACGATTGCAGCCTGCCGCTCAAGCCCTCAAAATCAAATACTTGCCCGTTGGTGAACCGTGCTTCTTGCATGGTGCCAGGCTTGAAAAAGGAGAGCAGAATATCCGGCGAAATATTTTGATGGTTGACTTCCTTATAGTCAGTCGAAAATGTACGAAGCAATTGTTCGTACTCTTCAAGGAACAAGCTGCCGCGAGTAAGACGCGCATTCCAAATCAGCACGACCTTTCCGCCCGGCTTCAGAATGCGTCTGAACTCCGCTTGCGCGGCGCTGCGGTCAAACCAATGAAACGACTGCGCACATACAATAGCATCTACCGAGCGATCTGGCAACCCCGTCACCTCAGCGGATCCGGAACCGATGGAAAACCGGCTTTCTTCTCCCAGCAGCTTCGCAGCGGCTTCCCGCATTTCTTTGTTCGGCTCGAGAGCCGTTACATAGCTCCCCCGCGCAAGCAGCAGCTTCGAGAAAACACCTGTTCCAGCACCGATATCGGCAATTTCAGCATGCGGTTGAAGTCCGATAACCTCGTACAAATAATCGATCGCTTCTTTCGGATACGACGGACGGTACTTTACATACTGATCGACCCGATTGGAAAACCGTTCTTTGCTGTCCATGATGAATCACTCTCCCTCATTAGTTTCACTAGATGAAATCAAGTTTCATTATTTATAATTCCATTCTATTTCAAAACCGTCCAAAATGCCAGCACAATTTTTTCGCCCGTCCTTTGCGCCGCCGGAAAAACGAGATGCAAAAAAGCCATCTCCGTTAATGGAGTGGCTATATCGGCGTCTTACTTCAAGACTTTGTCAGCTGTCTCCTATCCTCGACTTGCGGCGGCTCTTCCATCCAACCGTGCTTGATCATGATTTCCCCGCCTTCTGAGACAAAGGGAAGAATCTTTTGAGCGAGCCGGGCCATCGCGAGCGGCAAATCGCTGCGCAGACTGAAAGCTCCGCCAAGCGCATTGCTGCCAATCCCGAAAGACCCCAGTAAATTGGTGATGTACATCATTAACTTATCTGAGAATGGAGCAACCGTAGAATTGGTAGCTTTTCCCGCGTGTGTGGCTGGCGGCTCAATATAATCATCGCGCAAAAACTCCCCCAAGGTCGTTTCGATCTCTTTGGACAGCTTCATGCCTTTCACAAAATATTGTTTCACTTTTGTATCGTTGGCTACTTGCGCGAATCCGATCATAAGCTGCATCCCCGTAAGATTGGTCTCAATGGCATGATGCAGCAGTGAAATCTCAATCGCATTCAACGATCTCTTTTCCTTGAACACATTGACGCCCGATAAATAATTATCGTTCCGAATAAAAGTCACTTCTTTGGGCATGGACATGAATGGCGGCCGGACAAGAACTCCCTTCTCCAAGAGAAATTGCGCGCATTGATCGAACAGCTCTTGCGAAGTGGCCGTTAACTGCTTAAATAACTGCCTGATATCTTTCCGATACGACATTGTTGAATACAACGCAAATAGGCAAGCTTCTATTTTGCTTATCATGTGCAAAAACATCGGTTCATACAAATAATCAAATAATTTAGGAACCCCTTTATTTACGTCATTAGCCGTAAAGCCAAGCGGAATAACGGCTCCCTCATTTTGAAAAATCCGTTTGATGGTTTCCACGGTTTGCTCCGACGAGGCATACGTCGACTTCAAGATTTGCTGAATCTCTTCATTATCCGCGTGTTCAAGCATATAGTCCAAGAATCTCAATAACATGGTTTTTTCTTGATATGTCATCCACAAGTTGCCTAATTCTGACGATGTTAATGGGATATCGGTCGGTTCCATCTGTTAGACTCCTTTAAATAAACTTTCATTATCTCATCCTAATGATTGCTTTCATTTATCATTTCCGAATGGGGAAAGTTTATCCTGAGCACATTAACCGTTCTTGGCCATTTCGCATCATACTTGAAAAGCCCAAAGAAGCTAAGCACATAAGCTGCTTAGCTCCTTTTTCATTCATCTATTTACTTATTTAGCAAAAAGCTTTTCTGCCGCATCAAGCGCCATTTTATTGCCAATGGCCGAATAATCGAGCCAAGGCTGATCGGCAATCGGGTAAACATGACCGGCTTTCACCGCTTTAAGCCCTTTCCAAATAGGGTTCGATGACAGCTGTTCAAACAGTTTCTTTGCCGAATCGTCATTGTTCACAATGACGAAAATCGCATCGGCATCGTAGTCAGGAAGAACTTCTTGCGAAATTGTTTCATAAGCTTTGTCGATTTTCTCCACACCGTTTGCCGGCTTCAACCCTAAATCTGTGAACAGAATCGGTCCCAGGGGACGCTTCATACCCATGACACGCAGTTCCTTAGCTGTCACACGAATCGCCATGACTTTGCCGTCGCCAATTTTGGCATTAATAAGCCCTTTCACATTCCCTGCCTGTTTCTCGTAATCCTTGATGTACGTTTCCGCCTGCTGCTCACGGTTCACGAGCTTGCCGATTTTTTTCAAATGGTCGCGCCATGTTCCTTCGTCCAGGTCAAACACTTCTGTTTTCGCAATTTTTTCAAACTTGGCGACATCTTTACCGGAAAGCGATTTATCCAAATAAATCACTTCAGGCTTCAAAGCCAGCAGCGCTTCCATATCGGGTTCAGCCGCAACGCCGAGCTTCTTCGTATTCTGCAAACGGTCAGCGACGTGCGGTAGGAATGCTTTGAGGTCGCCACCCATGACAGAACCTACAGGCGTAATGCCAAGCGCCAGCAAATCATTCGTTAAATGAATGGAAATCGACGCAATACGCGGCTCTTTCTCCACCGGTTTAGCGGAAGTCGTCACGGCAGCCGTAGGGGCCGCCGACGCTGTAGATGCGGCTTCTTTCGGTGCGGCGGTTTGGCCGCATGCCGTCAGGACGAATAAGGAACTGATCACGCTGAATAATGCTATGTTTTTCTTCTTCACGATAAAAACCCCTTCATAATGTGTTATTTCGTTCTAGCGAGTAAAAATAAAAAGTACGGCGCCCCGACAGCGGCAACTACGATGCCTGCCGGGATAGCGTTAGGCTGAAAAATAGAGCGTCCTATCGTATCCGACGCAACCAGGATGACGAGTCCGACCAAGCCCGCTATCGGCAGCGCATGCTGATACATCGGTCCAACCAACCGACGGGCCAGATGCGGAGCAACCAATCCCAGGAAGCCAATCCCGCCGGTCATGGCCACGCTTGCGCTGGACAAGGCGACTGCGGTCATCAGCAGCAGCAATCGTTCGCGATTCACGGCAACGCCAAGCCCTGAGGTCACCTCATCGCCCAACGAGAAGGAATTCAAGATTTTCCACTTGCTTAATGCAAACGGCAGGAAAATGCCAACCCAGGGCAGCAGCGCAACGACATGCACCCAATCTCTTCCCCAAACGTTGCCTATCAACCATCTGGCTGTAAAAGTATACGTCGCCTCATCCAACCGCAGCGAGAGAAATAAAGTTACGGCGCTGAAGCCCGCTGCGATGGCAATTCCGACAAGAATTAAACGTATGGGCACGATCCCTTTATATCGGTCATAGGCCAAAGCCATAATCAAAATGGCCGTTATGACGCCTCCGGCAAAGGCGAACATCGGAATGAGCAAGGCGGGTGTGCCCTTCATGGAATGAAAAAAGCTGACGAACACAATTAAGCCTAGTGCAGCGCCCGAATGAAGCCCCAGAATCCCGGGGTCAGCGAGACCATTACGGGTTATTCCCTGCAAAATAGCGCCGGATACCCCTAAACCGATGCCCGCCAACATCGTAATGAGAATGCGGGGCAAGCGATATTCGAATAAGACGAGCCGGCTATCCGGAGTGCCGTAGCCTAGAAAGGTTTGCCATACTTCCAACGGCGAAAGCCGGATCGAGCCCGTATTCAGACTAATCAGAATGACGACCAAACTAATGAGGATCAAGCAAATGCCGACCATGATACTCTTGCTCTTTCGTTGACGGTTACGCAGCGAACTCATGACAGATTCCTCCTTTCTTTCCGGGCCAGATACAGAAAGAAAGGTACGCCTACCAGAGCGATCATCAAAGAGATCGCCAATTCCTTGGGCGGATGAACCATCCGCGCACCCAGATCTGCAAGCACCAGCAGGATGGCTCCGAGCAATGCAGACAGAGGAATGATGAAGCGATAGTCCACACCAACAAGCTTTCTGGCGATATGAGGGATAACCAGGCCTACGAATCCAATGGATCCTACAGCTGAAACTCCCACACCGGCAAGGATAATTGCCAGAGCAATGCCAAGCAACCGGATTCGCTTTGTTTTGACGCCCAGACCTGCTGAAACTTCTTCTCCCAAAGAAATTAGCGAGACAGAGCGGCTTATCGTCACAGCCCCCGCAATCGCCAGAAGAATAACCGGCACCAGCAGGTTTAAATGCTTCCATTTTACACCGGCAACACCCCCGGCGTACCAGAACGCAAGATCCTGACTAAGATCATAGTAGATCGCGACACCCGAACTAAGCGAATGCAGCAATGCCGCAACAACGGATCCCGCAATCGTAAGACGCAGCGGGGTTAGACCGCCAGGCGTGGATGAACCAAGCAAGTATATGAAAACAGTGCTGAGTACGGCCCCGAGAAAAGAGACCAGCATGAGGCTCGAATAGGGCAAATTAGGAAAAAATGCGAAGCTTAAAGCAACCATAAAGGCTGCGCCTGCATTGATCCCCAGAATACCGGAATCAGCTAACGGATTTCGCGTAATTCCTTGCATTAAAGCACCAGCCACTGCAAAGCCTGCTCCGATAACAGCCGCACCGAGGACGCGAGGCAAACGCAATTCATGAATAATCTGGTGCGATGTTAACTCAGAATTATAATGAAATACGGCCCCCCATACGGTTGCTAGTGTTAAATCCTTAGCCCCAAACGAAATGGCTGTAAACATGACGATAAGTAAAACGAGCATCGTTATGAGACTAATCAATCCATATGTCATTCTGTTCATGCTTGTAAGCCCCGGCTTCATCGAGATGATTCATACCCCTCATTAATACTGATAATCATTATCAATAAATTCATTATAGAAATCTCTCTTGCTTTCGTCCATGACATATTTATAGATTTTATCCTTGGATTATTTTCAGATTCGCATTGGTTGGGGAATTCTGCTTCAATGAAGTTCCGCTTAGCATGGATACCGCCTTTTCCAGAAGCTGTCCAATCGCTTGCGGCGCATAGACCATCCATTCATCCCAATGGAGCATGAAATATCGCCCCTGCCTAATGGCCGGATGACGCAGCCAAACCGGATCCGTCATAATCTGATGCTGAAGCTTTGCCGAGGATTGCCTGGTCGAATTCAAGAAGATGACATAGTCCGATTCATACTGGTTCATATCCTCCGGCGTTACCCTCAGCCAATTGAAATAGGTACCTTCGCTGTGCTGATTAATTTCCCGGGCAATTCGACTTGGAGGCGACAACTGTAAAGACCGGTAAAAAACATGCCCCACATTTCTGGCGCCATACAATCTCATTTCCGTGTTCATCATGCGGCAAATAGCAACCGTTGGGCTTCCGAACGTCTTTTTCACTCGTTTCCCGGCCTTCTCGGCCTTGTATGTATGGAGCTCGATCCAATCTTTGGCTGCCTGTCTGCGGCCTACGATCCCAGCTATTTCTTCCAGATGCTCAAAGACATCCTGCGATGCCCAAGGTACCGAAATAATAGGAGCGATGTCGCCAATATGCTCTCTCGCTTTCAGTAGCACATTCTCTTTGCAAAGGATAAGTCCCGGCTTCGCTTCCAGGAAAGCTTTTCTGCCTATTTCCCAGGAGTCTGCGGCGTGCAGCGGCAAAGTCAACGAAGTCGTTTCAGCCTGCAAATACTTTTCATGGTGGAATTGGGCTGCGCTCGGAACAATCCCCAGCGTCAGCAAGTGATCCGTATAAGGGTAAGATAGCGAAACAATATTGGTTAAGGGCTCGTTCGCATATTGCGTGGGAGCATACCCGCAGTTCTCTTTAAAGCGCCGGCTAAAATAAAATTCATCGCGATAGCCTACCCGTCCGCTCAAATCCCGTATCTGCGGCGCGGATACAAGCAAAATTTCCTTTGCCTTGTTCATGCGAACTTGAGTAAGAAATTCGATCGGCGATTTATTCATTTTTTGCTTAAAACGCTGCGAATAATAAGCAGGATGCATGCCTGCAATCTCCGCCAGCTTGTCCAGATTGATATCTGAATGGTAAGCATCCTGCATGTATTGAATCGTAAGCTGAATCGAGGCATCGGCATCCTTCGGCGCCGTGTCCAGACGCGGCTGATCTTTTAGAATCAACGCTACTAGTTCGTACAAATATTGCTGACGCAAGTGCTCTCTTACACTTGAATCCCCGCATGCGGAGGCAAGCAGCTGCATTTTTCGTTGAAAAAGCAGTGTATCCGTTTGAAGAGCTCCGTGAATGGGAAATTGCTTCTCCCGCTCAAAAACCTTACGCGCTTGCGTATTCTCTGCAATTCGAAACAGATTGAATTCCAGCTGATAGATCACGCTGTTCGCATTGCCCGACAAGTTCAACGCTTGGACGCTCATGCCGGGAAGCAGCAAACACAGCGTTTTGCCATGCAGTTGAACCTCCGTCTGATTGATTTGAAGCTGACCTACCGTCTTAACAAAAAAGAGCAGCGTGTGATGAGCAACTTCCTCCGCCGTTCGTTTCCACTCCGCTAAATCGGTTATAATTTCAAGCTTGATCAGCTCAAGCAATGTTCCTTGTAAATACAGTTCGTGGTCCGAATCACGATTCATCCGAGTCCCTCCCGCGCAAATGATAACCATTCTCATAATAATATAACACAAAACATTTTTTTTCGCTGATCCAGAAATTCTCAGTCATGTTTGTTGGAGGCGAAAACAATAAGAAGAACCTAGCCAGTGGCTAGGTCCTTGTCTTAACTCGTATGTTGGAGCGCTGGGAGCTTTCACTCACCCTGATTCGGTTGAAAGAGTCATCTTTCTCATCACGCTTCGGACACAGCGGCCGTTATTTTCGCGACAAGCGTCGTGTCTCTCTGCGGACGGACACCAGAGTCCTTATTTGCCCATTTTGTTGAAAAATCAGTCCCCCAGTGAGCACATAACAGCGTTGGTGTCCGCTACATGTTGGAAGTGGTTCTTTTCCATCGAATAAGGGCCTCCCAGTCCGCCGTTACTTTAACGCTGAAAAACAACGTCTCAGCTAACACATCAAACCCTCTTCAATGAACCGGCTTGCGTTTGAACAATAAATATAGGAAGAACGGCGCCCCAATACCTGCCGTAAATACCCCTGCCGGTATATCAAGCGGCATGAACAGCATGCGTCCGGCCAGATCGGCCAGCAGAAGCAGAATCGCGCCGATTAAAGCCGCAGCGGGAATCACGAGCGAGTACGAGTTGCCTACGAGTCTGCGAGCGATGTGGGGGGCCATGAGGCCGAGGAATGAAATCATCCCCGCCACCCCGACGGCCGCACCGGCAAGCGCTACGCTGTAGAGCAGCACCATGACTCGGGTAACTTGAAGACGGCTCCCAAGTCCGATAGCCGTCGGTTCGCCTAATGTCTGAATCGTCAGCTCCTTCGCATACAGGAGGGAGAGTGGGATAAAGATGGCAATCCACGGAAAAATGATCTGCACATACTTCCAGCTTGTTCCGTAGATGCTGCCCGTCATCCAGTTTAACACTTGAGCCGCCAAGTAAGCCGGCCCGCTAATGAGCAGAAACAGGGTAAGCGCCGCCATCGCGGTAGAGAGGCCGATCCCGATGAGCACCAGTCTATAGGTCGACACTCCCCGCTTCCAGGCAAGGGTATAATTGATCAGGACCGCAAGAAGCGCTCCTATTATCGCAACAACCGGGATCCAATGAACGCTGTAGCCGGTGAACAATGTCATGAAAGCAACAGCCGCTGCCGACGCGCCGCCGGTGACGCCCAGAATGTCCGGCGAAGCGAGCGGATTCCGAATCACCCCCTGCAGCAGGGCGCCCGATACGGCCAGCGCCGCCCCGATCAAGACCGCGGCAAGAATTCGCGGCAGCCGGAATTTCAGCAGAATCAGCTCTGAGCTGCCCGGATTCTGTCCCGTCAACGAGCGAAAGACTTCCTTCATCGGAATGCTTACGCTGCCGACGGAGAGGCAGACCATGGAAAGCACGATCATCGCGAGAAGCAAACTGAGAAGGATCAAAGCCGATCTTGCCGAGCGTGAGTTAGTCATTCGCCTTCCTCCTTGCCGCATGGATCAGAAAGGGAACGCCCAGCATCGCCGTGGCGATCCCAACGGGCACCTCCTTAGGCATCAAGACGAAACGCGCAGCAAGATCCGCGGCGACGAGCAGCACGGCACCGCTTAATGCGCAGCAAGGCAGCAGCCACCGGTGATCATGGCCGATCAGCGCCCGGCACAGGTGTGGAACGATCAGCCCGACAAATGCGATCGGACCGGCAGCCGACACCGAACTCCCCGCGAGCAGCACGACGGCGAGCGCCGACAGCAGCCGCACGAGCGTCACGCGCTGACCCAGGCTCCTTGCACTTTCCTCGCCCAACATCATAATGTTGAGGGAGCCTGACAAAAGCAGCGACAAGCCTAAGCCAATCGCCATATAGGGGGCTACGGACAGCAAATGGTCCAATTTCCTCCCGGAGACGGACCCGATCATCCAGAACAAGGCCGCATCCAGCGACTGCTTGTTAATCAGAATCAAGCCTGACGTGATCGACGAGGCAAAAGCACCCATCGCTGCGCCAGCTAACGTCAGCTTGACCGGTTCGAACCAGCTGCCCCGCATCGCCATGGCGTAGACGCAGATCGAAACGAACAGCGCGCCGGCAAAAGCGATCCAAATCATTTTATTCATCGTAAGGGCCGATCCGTAAAGGACCAGCCCGATCACGATGAATAGCGATGCGCCGGCATTGATGCCGAATACGGAAGGCGAAGCGAGCGGGTTTCGCGTCAACACTTGCATGACGGCGCCCGCTACGGCGAGACAAGCGCCTACGGCAGCCGCGACCAGAACCCGCGGCACCCGGGACGTCCTAAGTATCAAATGCTCGTTCGATCCATTGAAATGGCTGTAACTCGCCCACAAATCGTCAAGCCCGAATGTTTGCTCCCCCAATAGAACGCTCACTGCGGCGAGCACGAGCAGCAACAGGGCTCCCGCCGTCAATGCCATCATCTTGCTTTTGCGTGTGTGAAGTAAGGCAGCCGTGTTATTTGACATCGAAATACTTGATCAATTCATCCAACAGCAGGTTGGCGGCTTTGTATCCGCCTGCGGAGTTCCAAATGCCTTCATCCACTTGAATCACTTTATTGTTTTTCGTTACATTCAAGTTTTTAAATAACGGATCATTCGTCCATTCCTTCACCACATTCGCGGCATCTGTCTTCCCTTTCGCTTCCGTGACGAAGTAGAACAGGACGTCCCCATCCATTTTGGCGATATTTTCTTTATTCAAAACTTCAATGAAAGCATCCTTGTCCTGCGACTCGGGACGCGCGACACCCAGTTGGCCGAGCAGTACGCCGGCGAATGTCTGCTTCTGATAAATGCGCACCTGCGACGCCGAGAAACGCACCAATGAAACCTTCGTAGCCGCCTTGCTGCCAAGCTTCGCTTTCACTTCCGCTACGCGCTTGTCGAAAGCGGCCATCGCTTTCTCGCCTTCATCCTTCTTGTTTACCGCCTCTGAGTACAGCTTGAAGTTGATTTTCCAATCCCCAACCAAATCAGCTGCGAATACCGTAGGAGCAATTTGCTTCAGTTGATCGTAAATTTTCTCCTGCCGCACTTTATTCCCGATAATCAAATCCGGTTTCAAGCTGGCAATCAGTTCAAGATTCGGCTGCAATTCATCCCCGACGACGGTTACATTCTGCATATCGTTCTTGATATGGTCGTACCAGGGTTCGCCAAGCCAGGACATAACGGCTCCTACAGGCTTAACGCCTACCGCGAGCAGAGCTTCCGTCCCCTCATTCGTCAGGATAACAATGCGAGATGGCGTCCCCTTGATCGTCGTTTCGCCCATTGCGTGTTTAATGACCCGCGGAGCATCGGCTTCCGTATTCGCGGCAGCGGTCGGTGAGCTGCTAACGGCCGGGACCGGCGTCGCGCCGCTTGCTGTGGTCGGCGTAGCCGTTGACCCCGTGGAACAGGCGCTGAGCAGTAATGTGAAACAGATGACGACCATGGCAGTCATCCAGGCTCTTGTCTTCTTATACATCTGTGAATCTCCCTCTTCTCTATAGTGATAATGATTCTCATAACCATTACTACTATAGCGTCTAAGCCCACCTTCAACAATGGGATATTTGGACAGCGGGAATGGATTATTTCGACACCAGTCCCGGGCATAAGACTCTTTGAATCTTTTGGGAGAGACGCCCTCCTGCTTCTTAAAAATCCGGCTGAAATAGTAACTGTCTGCGTAGCCGACATGCTCCGAGATCTCTTTCAGCGTTTTGTCCGTATAGACGAGAAGTGCCTTGGCCTTGTTCATCCGCAGTCCGATCAAATAGTCAATCGGGCTTGTATCCATCTGGTTCTTAAACAAACGAAGCAGCTGTCTGGACGTACATTCCAGCGTTTCAGCCAGCGCCTCCAGCGTCACCGCTTCTTGATAATGCTCTTCCATATAATAAACAGCTTGGCTGACGAGATCGGGACGGATGACGTCCACCCCTTGTTCGTGCAGCTGCTCCACCAGTTCGTAAAGCAATTGATAGAAGAGCGTCTTCACCTTGAATTTATCAAGCGGGCTGGGTGCCTGCCATATTTGATGCATATGCTCCAGCTTCTGCAGCCAAGAGATCGGAAACTTAGGCGACAAACTGTAGCGCAGCAGGAAGGGATTCTCCCGCTCCATCAGATTAACCAGCTCGTATCGGTTCGGAAGCGGCAGTGTCGCCTTGTACAGCACCATGAAATATTCCAGCTGCTCCTCCGCCGTAATGTCGAGAACAATCCCTTTCCCGACGTGCAGAACATGGAATCTCGGCATACGGCTTTCGCTTCCGTCAATGTACAGTTCGGCACTGCCCCTGATGACATACAGAAAAGCGCTTGTCGGCACGCGATATCCGCGCATCACTTCGCCAGGCCCCAGCAGCATGCGCCGAACATCTAATACTTTGATGAGAACATGATTCCACAAAACAATATGGTCGCTAATTCTCATAAATCGGTCATTCCTTTCTATCTAACTATCTATCTATTAGCCCTATCTTATCACAATTGAAAATAATTCTCATTATCATTTGTGGATCGTTCTTGTTACGCACAAAAACCTAGCGAAAGATCGCTAGGTTTCAATTGAAACACCGCCAAGCAGGTATCAATACTTACGCGTAGAAACATCCCGCTTCGCCGTTTCCTGGGAGAAAATGCTTTCCGCTGTAATGATATTCACCGGAATTTCCTTCCCTGCGACAAGGTCTTTGGCGGCTTTAATAATTTGCGGACCCAGCAGGGGATTGCATTCTACCGACATGTTCAGCTTTCCTGCCAACATAGCTTGGAAAGCAAGCTTCGTAGCATCCACGGAAATGACGATAACGTCTTTGCCCGGCTTCAAGCCCGCCTGTTCAATCGCCTTAATCGCGCCAAGCGCCATATCGTCATTATGGGCAAAAACAACCTGCGGCTTCATGCCCTGCTGAAGCACTTTGCCCATTAGCTTTTGACCGCTTTCCATCGTGAAATCGCCGATTTCCGAAGCTATGACCTGAAATGCGGCGTTCTGGGAAAGCACCTCCTCAAATCCTTGCCGGCGCTCAATGGCCGGTGCAGAACCTGCGGTGCCTTGAAGCTCCACAATCTTCGTTTCTCCACCCTCCGCCGGCTTGTGCTCGACAACCCATCTGGCCGCTCGCCGTCCCTCTTCAACAAAATCCGAGCCGATGAACGTAGTCCACAAGGAGTCGTCTTCGACTTTCACTTTCCGGTCGCTCAGCATGACCGGTATGCCGGCTGCCTTCGCTTCCGCCAAAACTTCGTCCCAGCCAGTCTCTACAATTGGCGTGAAAGCAATGACATCCACCTTCTGCCGGATAAAACTGCGAATGATCTCGATTTGCCTGTCCTGACTGCCTTCCGCGTTCTGCATGATGAGCTCGATGCCGAGGTCTTGGCCGGCCGCAGATTTGATCGATTCCGTGTTCGCTGCCCGCCAGCTGCTTTCCGAGCCTACGACGGCTACGCCAAGCTTCATCTTTTTCGTGTTCACATCCATGCGGGAAGCCGCCTGCTTGAGGCCCGGATCGCTCGTTGCCTCAACTTCCCTGGCATTCTTGGGAGTAATCAGATGACTGCGCAGAATGATTTTTTTCGGGATCACTTTCTCACGGTTCAGGATATCGAGCGCGTATTGAATCGACTCCCTTCCCCCAGTCGGACTAGTCACCGTACCGCTCAGAACGCCTTGTTTGACTAGATCGAATCCTCCGTTCAGGGTGTCCAGCCCATCGATGCCGATAATTTGCACATCATGCAAGCCTAGTGCGTCAATCGCCCGGTAAGCCCCTAGCGCCATAGCGTCACTATGCGCAAATACAAGCTTAACTCCCGGAGAGTTGGGCAAAATACGCCTTAACTCATCCTCGGCCCGATCCCGCTGCCAGTCGCCGACAACCACTCTGTTCACTGTAATAAAAGGGGAGTGAGACAAATAATCCCGGAAACCACGGCTGGTCTCTTCAACGGATTTCGTGCTGACGGCCCCTTTTATTTCCACAATGTCGGCCGGAGAACCGCCGAGCAAATCAGCAGCCAATTTGCCTGATTTTTTTCCGATCGCTAAATTGTCAGACCCGATAAACAGCGAGTAATCATAGCCGGTCACACCGCGCCCGAGAACGATAACCGGAATTTCCTTATAAACCTCCGTCACGATAGGCGTCAGCTTCTCGGAATCATTCAGCGAAATAATAAGCAGATCGATGCCGTATTTCATCAGCTTTTGTACATCGTGAACCTGCTTCTCGCTGTTTTCCGCCGCATCCGTAAAAATCAGTTTAACGTTTTTATGCTTTTCCGCTTCCTTGCGAATTTCATTGTTCATTAACAGCTGCCGTGGTTCATTCAAGTTCGGCTGGCTGATGCCGATTAAGAAATAAGGTTCATCTTTTACCGCTTTAAGGTGCAGCAGGCTTGCGACGAGCATGACCACAACCAGGCCAATCAAGCTGAAAACAAGCAGCCATATGAAACCTATTTTGGAAGGAACCTTCATCCTAGTAGTCTCCACGTTTTCTATATTCCAGAGGCGATACGCCAGTCATTTTTTTGAACGTATGGCTAAAATAGTGCTGAGATTGGTAGCCGACTTTCTGCGCGATCTCGTAAATTTTGGACGTGGGATCATTCAGATATTGAATGGCTTTCTTAATGCGAATGTCGGTGAGGCAGTCGACGAACGATTTTCCCAAGTCTCTTTTTAACAATTTGCTTAAATACGTCGCATTCACGTTCATCTGCTCAGCCACCTCGGATAATGATAAATCCTCCTTATAATAATAAGTTTCCAAATACTTCTTCGTCATCATCACAATAGGGGTCAAAGCGCTTTCACGAAGGAGTTCCTGATGCAGGTCTTCATAATGCCTTGGCACATGCTCAAGCTGCTCGACAACCGTATGGGTCAGAAGCAGGCTGACTCCCAAATAAGTCATCACCGTGCGTTCAAACTCCTGATAAATAGTGCGAATGCCAGCTAAGTCTGAAATTTGCGTCAGGGCGGCAATCCGTCCTTTTTCCACGCTGAAAATGACAGACACAGGAAGCTGCGGCAGCATTTCAGTTAAAATGTTTTTGATCGCGAACTCGAGCAAAGGCGGATCCCACATCTTATTCGGCGCATTGGCGGTCATTTTGCCGAGCGGCTTCAACAACAGCATGCTGATTTTCCCATGAAACTGCGGCTGAAAAAACAGCCATTCTTCCTCAAACTGTTCCTTCGCAAGCTTTCCGGTGATCCATTTGCTAAAAAACTCTTCGCGCATAGTCAGAGCGTTGAACTCCAGTTTCTGGTTCATCCACTGGGTATGCTTTTGTTCCACGCGATCCTTCGTCAACACGTCTATTGCTTTGTTTACTGCTGCGCCCAGCTCCTTTTTTTGCACAGGCTTTAGCAAATAATCAAAGGCGTTGAGCCTAACCGCTTGCTGGGCATACGCGAACTCATCATGGCCGGAGATGACGATCACCAAGCAATTCGGATTTTGCGTTTGCAATTTCTCCATCAATTCGAGACCGTTCATAAATGGCATGTTAATATCCACAAACATCAGATCAGGACAAGCGGAAGCCGCAATTTCCAATGCTTCTTTGCCATTCTCTGCTTCAGCAACAACCTCAATGCCCATGTCAGCCCATGGCAGCGTCTTACAAAGGCCGTTTCGAATGCGCGGTTCATCGTCTGCGATCATTAGTTTCCACATGATTCGTCACCTCAACCTGACTTTTTCATTGCTTGCACCATTGGATGCTTGATTTCAACCGTTGTCCCTTTACCGAGCTCACTGTATATTTGGATTCCGAAAGCGGTTCCATAAGTGAGTTGTATCCGCTCGTTTACATTGAACAAGCCAATGCCGTAGTGATCCTCGCGCATTTTCTCGCCGCGTAGAATTTGGTTGATTTCCTCCAGCTTCTCCGGCGGAATGCCAGCCCCGTCATCCATGATGCGAAAACAAATCATATCGAGCTCTTGCTTGGCGGAAATGCTGATTTTCCCTTTGCCCGTTCTTGCCTTAATCCCATGATAAATCGCGTTTTCTATCAAAGGCTGCAAAATGAGCTTCAGGACATGGTAATGATATAAATGCTCCGGAATGTCAAACTTAAAATCTAATTTATCCATATAGCGGGACATCTGAATAATCATATAGCTCTCGGCGTGTTTCACCTCGTCCCGCACCGGAATCCACTCGTTTCCGCGATTCAAGCCGATCCGGAACAGATTCGTAAGCGCCCCGATCACTTCAATGATATCGTCGGCTTCATATTCTTGGGCCATCCAGCCGATCGTATCCAACGTATTATATAGAAAATGCGGTTTGATCTGGGCTTGAAGCACCTGCAGCTCAGCTTCCCGCTTTTTTTTCTGCTCCATATAGACCACATTAATCAGATTGTTAATTTCCTCCAGCATATGATTAAAGCTGTTTCCCAGCTGTCCGATCTCATCTTTGGTTTCGGCAACAAAACGCTGATTAAGCTCGCCGTTCTTCACCTTGCTCATCAAACTCATCAGCTTACGGATAGGACGGATTAATGTGCCTGTAAAATAAGCGGATAAAAGCGCTGCCAAGAGAATCGTTATAAACGTAACGATAAAGGTATACAGCTGAATATCCGTGATGACCCGCTGATAATCGTCATTGGGGATAACGCCAATGAACCTCCACTTATTGGTTTCGGAATCGTTAAACAAAATGCGGTAAGCATGGCCTTTAATTTGCTGCGTCACGCTCCCTTGCGAACCGTCCGGCAGCCATTTTCCTTGAATGCGGTACACAATATCGTTCGTTGGAGCATACACAATATTGCCGTTGTGATCCAAGATGTACATAAATCCCGATTTGCCCAGCTTCACATTTTCGAAAATGGATTTAATCATATCCATTCTGAGATCCATCAGAACGACTCCCGTCACTTCTTTCGTTTGGGGATCTGCCACGGCATGCACGAGCGACAGCACATCGTATGAACTGTAGTTTTGAGAAGTTGAGACGTTGCGGCCTATCGGATTGCTAATAATCATCGTTTCGGAAGGGGCCTTGACCGCATCCTGAAACCAGCTTTCCTCGACCAGCGAATCACGCGTAATCCGGTTCATATCATGCGATGTGAAAGCACCGCTTTTATTGACCAGCATAATCCCCATGATTTCCTTGTTGCGTTCGGTATACATGGACAACGTTTTGTCGATCCGGGAAACTTCTTCCTCCGTGATCTCCAGTTCATTCATCTGCATGAACTTCTCAACTTCGGAATCCTGGCTTATGTAATAGAGCACATCTTTGAGATGATCGATATAGTAATCCACATTGCTTTCTACTTGATGAATCATTTGAAGCGTGCTTTGGTCCGCCTGATTTTCCGAATACTTACTGTACGTCCGAATTCCCCAAAAGCTTAGGGTAAGAATGGAAATCAGAATAATTAAGAGAAAGATGCAGTTCAGTTTAAACCGAATGCTGCGGTCATGCCACCAACGAAGATATGCCCTCACTGCGATCCTCCTCTTCCTTTATTCGTACTTATAATATCATAGCTGAACTATATTGGGGACGGAACTTTTGGTTTTTTTTGGCATGTGCGGATTCCGCTTTCTTTCCCTTCTTGACACGATAACCCGCTGCAGGGCGATAAAGGCAAACAAGAGGAAGCCGATGACGATTTTCGTCCACCACGAGCTTAACGAGCCTTGAAACATAATCATCGTTTGGATAACTCCGGCGCTTAGTACGCCAAGCATGGGACCTATGAAGTAACCAAATCCGCCTGTCAGCAGGATACCGCCGATCACACACGCAGCAATTGCGTCCATCTCGCCTCCCATCAAATGAAGACCATAGCCGGACAGCATGTAAAATGTAAACACAATGCCGCTTAGCGCCGAACAAAAGCCGCTTAGCGTATAAACCGCTAATTTCGTTGCATACACAGGAAGACCCATTAGTTCGGCAGATTTCTCATTCCCGCCAATCGCATATACATTTCGCCCGAATGCCGTATATCTTGAAATGTAAACAGCTGCCGCAACCGTTACAAGGGCAATGACGACACCGATGGAAATAGACCCTTCCCCCGGCATTGGTATTCTGAAGTTGGATATGGCGCTGTAAATCGGATGATCGATGACAATGCTTTCGGGACTGATCAGAAAGCACGTACCCCGTGCCAAAAACATGCCGCCGAGCGTGACAATCCACGGATGAATATGAAACCGGCAGATGAGATACCCCTGCAATAAGCCAAATACCGTGCCCAGCAGCAGTACGCTCGGCATGACAACGAATGGATGAATCCCGGCTCTTAGCATGACGGCGGACAGCACACTGACTAGCGCAATTAATGAAGCGACGGAAAGATCAATGCCTCCCGTTACAATGACAAAAGCCAAGCCAGTCGCTACGATAATCAGAAACGCATTGTCGACAAACAAATTTAGAAATACTTGAATGGAAAAAAAGCTGTCAAACATCGCAGACCCTGTTCCATATAACGAAATGAACAACAGAATCGTGGCTAGAATGGTGATGTTCGAGGACGTTATTTTAAGCGGCAGTTTCATTGACAAGCACCTTCTTCTCCATTTTTTTGCTAAACGTACGGCTCAACATCTCTCTTAATGCATCCGATTGGACTAGACTGACAAGGATAATTACGACGGCTTTCACGACCATGACAGATTCCGATGGAACACCCAGCGTATAAATAGTCGTCGTTAAAGTTTGAATAAACAGCGCGCCTAATACGGTCCCGCCCAGGTAGAAACGTCCGCCACGCATGGAGGTTCCCCCGATGACAACGGCCAGTATCGCATCCAGCTCAAACCATAATCCCGCATTATTGGAATCGGCTCCTGTAATGTTCGAGGAGACAATTATGCCGGCAAGAGCTGCGCAAAACCCGCAAATGACATAGACGGAGATCATGATCCGTGTGGAATTGATGCCGGCGAACTCGCTGGATATCCGGTTGGCCCCAACCGACTCCAGAAACAATCCGAACGCGGTCTTCCGTGTGATGACGTGTAAAACGACAAAAACGACGACCGCCAAAATAACGGCAAAAGGCACACCGAACAAATAGCCTCCTCCTACAAAACGGTACGCTTTATCGGAAATCGTAATGATTTTACCGCCAGAGATCAGCTGTGCGATACCACGCCCTACCGTCAACAAAATCAGCGTGGCGATCATCGGCTGTATTTTCAACTTAGCCACGAGCAAACCATTCCAGTATCCGCACACAACGCCTATACCTAGCCCTGCCAGCAAAGCGAGCGCAAACGGAACATGCTTCTGCAGAAGAAATGCAGCCAAGGAAGCGGCAATCGCCAGCACCGAGCCTACCGAGATGTCGATGCCTTCTTTCGCAATGACAAGCGTCATGCCCAGCGCAATGATGAGAATTGGCGTCCCACGGTTTAAAATATCGATCAGGCTGCCGAATAAATGCCCGTCTTGCATCCGAATATGGAAAAATCCCGGGGTGAATAATGCATTAAAAATCAAGATTAAGGCAATTCCTACGGCAGGCCAAAATAACTTTGAGCGGATGGCATTAGGAAACATGCTCATGAACGGCATCATTGTTGCCCCCTCCTTCTGCGATCATTTGCATAATTCGTTGCTCGCCGATTTCATTGCCGGCCAATTCGCCAATAATTTGGCGATCCCGCAATACCATAATGCGGTCGCAGCACCCGACCATCTCTTCCCATTCCGATGTAATCATCAAAATGGTCATCCCTTCCGCTGCCAAGGATAAAATTAATTTGCGAATCTCGGCTTTGGAGCCTACATCGATACCGCGTGTCGGTTCATCCAGGATGAGCAGCTTGGGATTCGTAGCCAACCATCTCGCCAATATCGCCTTCTGCTGATTGCCACCGCTTAGCTGATCGATTCTTTGTTCCATACTCGAGGCCTTAATGCTTAACAGCTTGATGTAATGCTCTGCAATGTCTTGCTGCTTGCGAAGCGATAAATTGTGCAAAATGCCGCGTTTGGCCTGCAGAGCCAAGACAATATTTTCCCGCACCGTCAATTCGCCGATAATCCCTTCGACTTTGCGTTCCTCCGGACAGAAGGCCAAGCCGTATTCGATCGCTTTTTTCGGAAACATCGTACGAATCTTATCATTATCGATCGTCATTGCCCCCTCGTCCGCCTTATCGATGCCAAAAATCAATTTGGCGATTTCCGTGCGCCCGGATCCGAGCAAGCCTGCAAGTCCTAATACCTCTCCTTTGCGAATCGTTATATCGAATGGCTCCATGGAACCACGGCGTCCTAATTGCTGAGCGGATACCCACACCTCGCCTTTCTTCATTCCGACAACTTTGCTTTGCGCCTCCTCGTCATTCCATTCGCGGCCGATCATCTTGGAAATCAGCTCAATCCTCGGCAAATCTTCGGTTAAATACTCACCTACCAACTCGCCGTTTCTCAGCACCGTTATGCGATCGGAAACCTCATAGACTTGATCCATGAAGTGTGTGACGAATACGATGGCCATTCCTTCATCTTTCAGCTTTCTCATAATCCGGAAGAGCTCCTTGACTTCCTGCTGGTCAAGACTCGACGTCGGCTCATCCAGAATGAGCAAGCCGGACGAGATGTCTACAGCTCGCGCAATAGCCACCATCTGTTGAATCGCTACGGAAAATTCAGATAGCGGCTTTGACACGTCCAGCTGGATACTGAGCCGTCCCATGAGCTCCTCCGCCTTGGCGTTCAAAAGCGGCCAATCGATGCTTCCTCCGCGTTTGCGCGGTTGACGGCCGATAAACAGATTCTCCGAAACGGATAAATTCGGACAAAGATTTACTTCTTGGTACACCGTGCTGATCCCTAACGCTTGCGCATCTTTTGGCGATTTAATGTGTACGATCTGGCCATTCAAGGCGACGATGCCTTGATCCTTCTCATGCACACCTGTCAAAACTTTAATCAAGGTGGATTTCCCTGCGCCATTCTGTCCCATCAAAGCATGAATTTCTCCTCTTCTAAGCTGAAAATCCACATTCGTTAAAGCCTTGACGCCGGGGAAAAATTTACTAACGCCAGTCATCGTTAATACGGGCTGCTGCATTCCTCTCCACTCCTTTATTTATCTTTGATGAAACGAAATCAAGAGCTCCGATTGACTCTTGATTTCGCTGAAAAATCGTCTATTTATCTTAGTACTTGCGGTTTGGCAGAGCGTCAATCGCTTTTTGGCCTGTGAAAACATCTTCATTGGATTTAATCCACTTTGGAAGCTGTTTGCCTGCTTTCAGGTCTTTTGCCGCTTGGAACAATTGCGGCCCGAGCAGCGGATTACACTCAACAACCGTGTTCAGCTTACCGGCTTTAACAGCTTCGAAAGCTTCTTTAATCCCGTCAATCGAAACGATTTTTACTTCTGAACCTGGTTTTTTGCCGGCTTCTTCAAGCGCTTGAATCGCGCCCAGCGCCATGTCGTCGTTATGAGCATACACGCCTTGAATATCTTTGCCCTCCGGGGATTTCAAAATAGCTTCCATCACTTGTTTGCCTGTTGCCCGGTTGAAATCGCCGCTTTGGGATTTTACGATTTTAATGTTCGGATGATTTTTCATTTCGTCGTCAAAGCCTTTTTTGCGGTCCGTTGCCGCGCTCGCGCCAACCGTTCCTTCCAGCTCGACGATATTTCCTTTATCTCCAAGATGCTCGGCCATGGCTTTTGCCGCATTTTGGCCTTCTACAATAAAGTCAGAACCGATGAAGCTTGTGTACAGGTCTTCATTCTTTTTGTCGATCCCGCGGTCAACGAGGATAACCGGGATTTTCGCATCCTTCGCTTCTTTCAGAACGGCTTCCCAGCCTGTTTCCACGACAGGTGCCATCGCGATCACATCTACCTTCTGAGCGATGAAGGAGCGAATGGCTTTAATTTGATTCTCTTGCTTTTGCTGCGCATCCGAGAACTTCAATTCGATTGTAGGATCAGCTTTCGCCGTATCTTGAATCGATTGCGTTTCCGCACCGCGCCAGCCGCTCTCTGCTCCGATTTGCGAGAAGCCCACGACGACTTTGCCGCCTCCTGCCGCCGCCTTTGTTGCTTGTGGTGCTGTTGAAGCCGTTGTCGTTTCCGATGTTTTGGCTCCGCAGCCTGCGACCAGTGACATCAATACCGTAGCTGTAACAAGTGCCCCCATGACTTTTTTTCTTTGTACCATTTGTGTTCCTCCTCCAAATAATTATTTACATCCTTAGTGTAATAGTTGGGCCAAAGAAGGTCTTTACACGCAAAAGTCATTTTTTGCTTTTTTCCGTCATACTGGATGAAAATGGCGAAGTCCATGCATTCGACTCTGCACCCTTATGGGAACTCCATTCCCTTATTTGGACACAAAGTGGATTTTGGGGGTTGGAGGGGGAACTACAGGGCTTTATTTCGGGAAATGGGACTCCATTCTGCCCAAAATGGTGAAATAGCGGACCCTAGTTCCCACTCCCCCGCTCAAAAGACTGAACCTGGCAAAATAACGCCCTGTAGTTCCCCTACTGTCCCGTGTTGCCTCGTATTGCCCCGTGCTGCCTTGAAACCGGCACTCGCTGCACCCGAAAAGGCTGCGCTCACGCCCGCCCAGCAACGCCAAAAGGACGTCTTGGACTGATACATCACAGTCAGTCCAAAACGTCCCCTCGTCATTTTACTCTAAAATCTTTTGTGCCATAATCGCCAAGTCCATAATGTCTACTTTGTTATCGTTGTTCAAATCTGCTTTTTTATACTTTTCCCAATCTGCGTCGGCGGACGACTTCCCGTATGCAGCAGCCACCATGCCTAAATCGGCAATGGAATATTTGCCGTCTCCATTAAGATCACCCGGGA
Source organism: Paenibacillus sp. FW126-R14 (assembly GCF_058789495.1). Taxonomy (NCBI): domain Bacteria; kingdom Bacillati; phylum Bacillota; class Bacilli; order Caryophanales; family Paenibacillaceae; genus Paenibacillus; species Paenibacillus sp. FW126-R14. The sequence goes on from NZ_JBYTBS010000002.1 coordinate 220,736, forward strand.
ACGTGACGGTTGTGATTTGCAAACTGTGGACAACGCGTTCGAGCCCGGTTTCCACCCCGGCCCCATCGGCCAGAATTGCTTTAGATACTGTGATGCTGGTGCTGCCCGGCTGCGCAGTTGATTTGACTTTCCACTTTAGCTTCAGCAGGCGGTCATTGATATTCCCGGCTCCCGCCCCCAGATTGGCCACAATGAAACGAATTTGACCGGGCGCCCCAGCTTTATCCACGATCTTGATGCCATCTTTCAGCTCTTCCACACCTGTATACTCTATTAAATTAGGGTCGTACGTGATGGTCAAATCCTCGGCGTACACACTGCCGGTAACGTTCGCGAATCCGAGGTCAAGATCAAACGACTCATTCGCCTGAACAGCCGCTGCCCCCGTCAAAGTCGCTGATGCAGGAATATTTGGCTCCGGAGCTGCTGCCTGCAGCGGTCTGACGACAATATAGTCCAGTTCGTAGAATCCTGTGCCTTTCATGAACGTGATCGTGTTGGAGCCCTCGTTCAATTCGACTTTCATCGGGACGGCCATAAATCGTCCCCAACTCTTCGTGCCTTGCAGCTTCATCGCTTGTTCTTTGCCGTTCACGATGATTTTGCCTGTCGCTGCCGTAAAATCGCCGCCATTGGCAAACCAAACATCAACGTTATACGTACCTGCTGAGGGAACCTTTATATCGGCAAACTTGACATAGCTGTCCACATAGTCAATTTCGCCGACATAGCTGTTGCCGGAAGCATAACTGTTGTTCGTATTCACTTTCGCTTTGAATATCTCAGCCTGTTCAGCCTCATACTTGATGGACGCGACGGAATCGGCATTCTCGGTCACTTCAGGGAAATAGCTGACCCGCAAGTTCTCCGCTCCGAATGGAACCAGGGTAATATGCTCCGTCGGTTCCGAAGAGAGCAATGGACCGACCGGCGGTTCCGATGCTTCTACATTATTGGCTGATTTGCCCCAAGACGGAATTTTCTTCGCTTTCGCAATCAGCTTGACCGGACTTGTCGCTTGAATGAAGGGGTTCTCCGGCATAGGTCCTTGCACGACCTCAATGGAATTTTCCGGATGTTCACGGTCAATTAACAGCCCGTAATTCCATGGCGTCTTGGACAGCACACGGTACTGACTGAAGCCAAGTCCTGCGGCATTAAAGCCTGGCACGGCAGCAATCGGATTAGACTCAACCTGCCAATTTTCTTCAACTTGAAGCGAGAAAACGAGCGGTCCGCGTTCGATGCCGACGGAATTGTTGACCCATGTCGATGTTTTCAGCTTCATCGGCACTGTTAGAACGACACGATCGCCTGCCGCCCATGTTCTGTCAATCGTGACGTATTCCCCGGCTTTCACAGCCGGCTGCGCTTGGCCATTCACCGTCACGGTCGGTTGATTCGCCCATGCGGGAATTCTTAGCTTGAGCGGAAAGCTTACGGATTCCGAAGTGCTCACTTCAAACCCGATTTGATCTTCAAACGGGTAATTTGTTGTTTCTTCCACGGATACGTTCGCGTTCTTAATTTTGGTCGATACGCGGCTCGGTCCGTACGCAATGACACCCAGGCCGCCGTCCGGCGTTGCCGCCCACATGTTTTTCACGAAATACGGCCAGCCCATGTGCATGTTGAATCGACAGCAAGGGAAGCCGGACGTCGGCGAAGGCATCATCCCGTTATCATAGTTCTGTTTAAAATTATGATCCGCAAGATTGCTCTCCACTTGATTAGGCAAAGAATAATACTGATGCAGCTTCAAATTCTTATCCATGGCGCCAGGCAATGAATTGAAAGCAATTTTCTCAAGCGCGTCTCCGATATGGGGATCTCCGAGAATCATGGCGGCTTCCTCATTGCTTTGCATGCGTTCGGTAATCGCACAGAGCTCGACGCCCTGCGTAGAAGCGATGCCGGCCAGCATCTCCGTACCTGAAGGCATTCCCGTAATCTGCGTATGCTTGGTCAAATTGTTCACACCCGCTTGGAACGCGTCACGATCTTTCGCGTCATGCGATCTTTGATAGTAAATGGCGGGCATCTTCATCGCTTCATTCACATTCACAGTATGCGTCGGCTGGAAGTCATTGCCGAAATTTTGAAACCCGTCATCCGTGAATATGTCGGTATGCGGGTAGCCCTGTCCGGCAAGCGTATCCGCCAATTGCAAGAGAAAGGCGTCGTCTGTCCGGTTATACAGCCAGAGCACCGTATCGATGTTATCGCCGACGCGCATTTTGCCCCAATCTCTCAAAGGTCTGGCAGGCAGCTGTGCAGCTTGATAATGGAAATAGTTTGTCATGAAAGGAAGCACGCGAGCGTCATTCGTCGCTTCATAATAGTCTTTCATGACATAGAGCGCGACCATGCGCGGCCACCAATCGTCACTGCTTTTCGGCCCGAAAGAACCATCGGCTTCCTGACTGGCCAAAATGGCTTCAATCCATTTCTGCGACTTGGCAATTAAATTTTGGTCCTTCAGCGTGTAAGCAAGAGGGACCAAGCCCTTCAAATAATAGACCGGACGTTCCCAGTCCGAGTCCGGCGCCGTGCCGCCAAGCCAAGCAGCATTCGTACTGAGCTCGCCGTACAAATCCTCTGCATATCCGGTAGCTCCGTCGCGCTGGAGTTCGAGCTGCTTAAGCAGCCACCCTTTTGCTTCGATCGAACCAAGCGGCAGCGGGATAAAAGGCGTTTGAACAAGCGGAGCTTTGTTCGCTACAGGCGAGGCATATGCTTTATCCGGCACCACATATTCGCTTGCGATCACATTATCGTAGCTTGCTTGCGCACGGTAACTTCTTAATCCGATCCCGCCTTTTGTATATTTCTGCGGGCTAGCGTCGGTATAGGCGAGAACAGGCGTATGTGAGTCGTTGACATACACTTTAATCTCATCCTGATAAGTGACGATCTTCATGTGATAGAAACGATTCGGATCGACACTGTCGAAAACTTTCACTTGCTTCAGAGGCGTCCAGTTATTGTTCATACGGCCAAGGGTTACTTTGCCGTCTCCGCTTAAACCGGCGTAATAGCCTTTGACATTATCCGCCCCGGGCGCTGCGCTTTGCGTTTTGAACAGCAATCCGGCATCTCCCGTGCCTGTGTCGGTTGGCAGTTTAATATCGCTTTCCAGCGTCATATCTTGGAACTGCGCATGCTGGGCAATGATTTTGTAACCGTCGCCTTTATTGACCGTGATGGCTCCCGATTGCACTTTCCAGCTTCCATCGACCACGTTCCATTGATCGATCGGTTGCTCAACCGGCGTATCGAAATTGTCCGCTAACAAGATGTCGCCTCCGACCGATTTCACCACGATATTGTCGTACGACGGTATGGAATTGTACATCCTAACCCCAACTTTGCCTTGCGTATACGTGCTGTCCGTTTGCTGCAAAACCAGCACATCGTTCACATACACATTGATCTGGCTGCCTATGGCAGATACCTTCAAACGGTAGTCCGTATTCGGGTTAATCGTGACGGCCGCCCGCTTCAATTCCGTCCAATTGTTGTTCATTCGGCCGAGCATGACAGCTCCGGTTCCGGTCGCGCTAAGCCCTGCATAGTAGCCTCGCACATTATCAACGCCCGGGGTTGCGCTTACTGTCCTGAATAACAGGCCGGCATCCCCGTTGCGATCTGCCACGCGAATATCAGACTCCATGGTGAAGTCGCCCAAGTCATCCTTGTTGGAGACCGCCTTATAGCCTTGCCCTTTCGTAACCGAAAGTCTGCCGGAGTCAATAGTCCACGGACCTTCAATGGCATTCCATGTATCGTTGATTTTCATAGTATCGAAATGATCTGCAAAATAACCGGGTATTTTTTCTATTTCCGCAGCTTGCACCGGATAAGGGGAAAGCATGGTCAAATACAAGGCAAAAATAAGCAGTTGGACAATTACTGTTTTTCCTTTTACCACAGGACACCTCTTTTCTTATAATCAAACGATCCTTGCTTCAAGCTCACACAGGTAATACGCGTTATCGGTCGTCAGCTTTCAAGCTGCCTCCTCCTTTCTAAGAATGTGGAACCCGCTCATGGCCCGGCCAGATGGCTAATCTTCTCGCTCAGTTCAAGCGGATCGACCATATGAAACGTGTCCACCACAAAGCCGTTCTTATCAATTAAAAAGACAGTGGGCAGCGCGTGAAGCTCATACAAATCAGCGGCATGTTTATGCTCATCGAGCAGGATCGGATACGTGAGATTGTTCTGCTTGACAAACTTTTCGATGTTTTCCGGTTTTTCTTCGGTACTCACGTTAATGCCAAGAAAATCAACCTGATTCTTATACTGCGCATACAGCTTTCTCAATTGAACGACTTCAACCGAACAAGCCTCACACCAACTCGCCCAAAAATGGATCACAACCGGCTTCTCTCGTTTGCCCCCAATTGAATAATACGAGCCGTCCAATGCCTTCAACGTAAAAGAAGGCGCTTTCACATCGTTGGCTCCCGGCCTGTCCCCCGAGCTGGCCAGATTCACAATGCTCTCCAGCTTATGAACATCCAGCCTCTGTCCTTCGCCGGAAATGGGCTCCGTACTCTTGTGCGCGACATGCAGGTACAATGGCAGGCAGGTTAACAAAAGAATGCCAACTAGCACACTGATCATCTTTTTCATATGAACCTCTCCCTGAACGCTGTTTACTCTGATTATATCTGCCGCAAAAAAGTGCGTCTTTACGCTATTAGGCTAAAGTTTGCGCAATTCTGACAAACATTCAGGTCTGTACACCTTCCCATTGCAAAAAAAGCCGCCCCCCACGACATAACCCGTGGGGAGGCGAACTTGTTTACTGTAAAATCAACTGAGCCAAAGCTGCCAAATCTTCGATGTCTACGCGACCATCATTGTTCAAATCTGCGATTTTGTACTTCTCCCAATCTGGGTCTGCGGATGTTTTGCCATAAGCGGCTGCAACAATCGCCAAGTCACCGATCGAGTATTTACCGTCGCCATTCGTGTCACCAGGTTTCGGAGTAATAACCGATTCATTAAATCTTTGGAGCGCCTCATTCAGTTCAGCAATTGCCTGAACAACCTGAGCAGTGGTCGCACTCGCATCGTTAGCGACAAGGCTTGCTTTGTCGATAGCCGCTTGCAGCGCTGCTTTGGAACCAACCGGATACTGGCCGATAGCCGTGCCTTCTGTAGCAGCATCGTGCTTGCTCTGAGCTTCAGCGATGCGTGCTTTCAAAACGGTTTTATCCACAGCTGCAAGAATGCGGATGCTTTGAGTGGCTCCGTCCACTTCTGTTTCTGTACCTTCTCCGCTGGCCAGAACGAGATTGGAGAGCTTGACCGTAGTGGTTACATCCTCACTCGCAGCCTTTGCTTTCCAATGCAGCTTCAATACATCGCCATTGACGCTTGCACCCTTTACATTGGCCAAAATGAAGCGGACGCTGCCCGGCCCTGCTTTTTTATCGACGATGATTAAGCCATCTTTTAAGCTTTCCGCAGAAACGAATTCAAGCTTATTCGCATCATACGTAATGCTCAAATCTTCGGCATACACATTTTGTGTAATACTGCTCAAGCCAAATGTCGAATCAAAAGATTGTTCGCTTGAAACCGTTGCCGGTCCGGTCAGCGACGACGTCGGATCATTGACAATCGGGCCGACGGAGAAGTAATCGAATTGCGCCGGGATCGATGTGCCATCGGACGTGGAGATCGCATAGAGCCCGACCTTCGGATTCGTTAATTGTACCGTAACCGGATCTGCGGCTTGCTTCCAGCTGGAACCGTCCCAATAATAGGTCGTGTAAACGTTGCCAACTTTACTAATTTGCAGGAAGGACGTATCGAAACCGGGATGTTTCGCCATATGGCCGGCTTTGGTGTAGACCGTGCTTTTCTCATACGCTGTTTCTAAGGATTTTCCTGTGGAGCCATCAGTATCCCAAACATGTCCGAACCGCACGTAGTTATCTTCGTCCTGCCAGACGAACAGTCCGGCCTGCTGGAAGTTCTTCCTTACCTCGGCGGTCACTTTTGTCGTGATGACGAAATCGCCGCTCGGCGCATTTTGCAAAAACACATTTTTAATCGCATTTGAAGTCCCGAAGCTGTCGCCGGTTAGCGTTTGGATCGTCAGTTTACCGGGATTGGTCACTAGGCTCCAGTTCGCGTTATTTTGACGATAAATGCTCCAATTGCTGTTTAGCGTGGTGCTGTCGAAATTGTCTACCGTGGAACCCTTAGGAAGCGGATCGTTCACCCCGGCGAAGACGGTTTCCTTTTCAGCCGATAGCTTGCTCAGCGATTGCTGGTAATCGTTCGCAGTGGCTTGGCTGTCCGCAAGCACCTGCTTAGCCGCTTGAATGACGCCTTGGAAGTGCTCCAGCACATTTTGCTTATATTGGCCCGGCTTATCGCCTACGACCAGCTTGCTGTATAGCTGCTCAGCCTCTTGAATGCCGCCGGACAGGTCGTCAGCATTTACGGTGCCGATCAATTCACGGTGCGCTTTGGCAATGCGATCGAAGTCCAGCTTCTCAACCTTGCGGTCATAAGAAAGCAATCCGTTAATTTCGTACTCGACATCCGTAATTTGCGTATAAATAGCTGCGCTCAAGCCAGGGTTTGCTTTGAGATTTTTCAATTGATTAATATAGTCGATGTATTTGTCTGTAATTTCTTTTTTACTTTTCATTTCTTGATACGAGAACACGAGCGGACTCCATTCATGTCCAGGCGTATGCAAGCCAAGGCCTCCGTATTCGCCCAGCACAGCAGCACGTGTATCCGTAGGCTTCGGAGAGTTCGGAGCCGGATAGGCATGCATATCGACCAAGTCGCCTGCGCCGGAATCCTGCCAACCGCTGGCGTTGTTGATGAGACGTGTCGGATCCAGACTTTTCACATAATTGGTCGCGTCCTTGGTTTGCTGTCCGCCCCAATCGAACTCGCCCCAGCCTTCGTTAAAGACCGTCCATTCAATGATGGATGGCGCGCTGCGGAGCTGATCGACCATTTCTTTATATTCCTTAAGCCACTGCGTTTTGGCAGCCTGTGTAATATCTGCGCCATGGTTGCCTTGGCGGTCCTCCAAGCTCGGCATATCCTGCCATACGAGAACGCCCAGCTTATCGGCCCAGTAGTACCAGCGAGCCGGTTCCACTTTAATATGTTTACGGATTGTATTCATACCGACACGTTTCACAGCTTGAATATCAAATTTCAAGGCATCTTCGGTCGGAGCTGTGTAAATCCCGTCAGGGTAAAAGCCTTGATCGAGCGGGCCCATCTGGAACACGAATTTGCCGTTCAAGAGCGGTCTTGTAATGCCGTCTACTTTCCCGAGTTTAATCTCTCTCATGCCAAAATAGCTGTCGACTTGATCTACAACTTGGTTCCCATTTTTCAAATAAACTTTCAAATCGTATAAGAATGGATCATCCGGTGTCCAAAGTCTTGGATTCGGAACGGGAACTTTCAGTCCCGTACCGGCTTGCCCGCTAATTCTTCCGACCTCTTGGCCGCCCTTAAAAGCAACGGCTTCCACCGTAAGATTGTTGGTAGCTCCCGCAGGAACGGTTAGTTTCAGCGTTTGATTCGCAAGATCAGGCGTCATATCCAGCTTTTCAATATGCGCCGGAGCGACAGGCTCCATCCAAACCGTTTGCCAAATACCGGAGACCGACGTATACCAAATGCCGCCCAGCTTTTTCACGGTTTGCTTGCCGACGGCTTGATCTTCGCCATTATCCGTGTTATCCAATACATGAACGATCAGTTCATTATCGCCCGCTTTTAATTGATCGGTAACATCGAAGCTGAACGATGTGTAACCGCCTTTGTGGTCGCCAACCTTTACGCCATTGACGTAGACCGTAGTCAAATAATCGGAGGCGCCGAAATTCAATAGGACGCGCTGCCCGCTCCAATCGCTCGGAACCGTAAATGATCGCTTATACCACATGAGATTCTCTACGCGTTTAATGCCCGAAAGCACAGACTCCGCCGCAAAAGGAACGACGATTTTCTCCTTCAGCTTTTGCCCGGTTGGCAGCGCATCCCCGGCTTTGGCAGATTGGAACTCCCATTCCCCGTTCAGATTTTTCCATTTGTCGCGAACAAGCTGCGGTCTCGGATATTCAGGCAGCACATTGTCTTTATCCACTTGGCTTGCCCATGGCGTCATGATTTGATAGGCAGAATCGTTTATCAACATTTTCTCGAATGCTTGGACGGCTTTTCCATCCTGATCTTTCAGACCGCCTTGTCCGTCATAAGTGGCCTTAACTAACCAAGCATCCTTTGAATACACCGGATATTGGAAGGTAACGATGACGGTGCTGTCGTCGCCTTGTTTGAGCGCTGCCGAAGCGACCGGCCAATTGCTGCCCATCACGTTGAAATTAAGGTGATTAACGAACCCTTCCGGCAGCTGCTGCACAGCTTTATCCAGCTTTACTTCCGCTGTGGCGCCATCCGCAGAAACCTTGCCCACATAGGAGAAAGTGCTTGGCGGGGTTAAAGCTTCTTTCGGTACGGCTGATTTGGGTACAGACGGACTCGACCAACGCATATGAATGTTCGATCCGCCGGTATGTTCGAAATATTCAACTTTAATCGCATATTTCTGTCCTGCAACCAGCGAGATCGGCGCCGCCACCTGCTCCTTGTCCCAATCGTCCACCCAGTGATCAATGATAAGTTTATTGTCGATCCAAAGACGGAAGCCGTTATCTCCAATGATGGAGAACGTGTAATCTTCGGAAAATTGGGGCTCAATGAACCCGGTCCAACGTACGTTCACATTATCCTGCTGCCCTGTTAAAAGACCAAACGCCTTTTCCAAATCGCCGAAATCCAAATTCGGATCAAGAACGGTTGATTTTAACGTACCAAAGTTAAACTGCGGAGAGCCCAGATTCGTATAGTACTCTCCTTTTAAGCCGTGAACAACAGGCTCGTTTGCCGATTCCGCTGCTTGCGCCTGCAAGGTCATCAACGGAGCCGTTGAGATCGTGCCGAATACATAAGCGGCGATGAGCAGCTTGCTTAACGTCTTCTTAAACTTCATTCTTTTCCAGCCTCCTGATCATAATGTTGAATGGGGTGAGAGCGCTGCTGAGCCTCTCTCTTTTTGCAAGAACTCCTTTCATTGGAAGATTACAGATACATTATGTATCATTCGGTGGAGGAAGTATTTAAGTTAATCCGCCTTTTTGTACGTTATTTTGTCAAAAGATTATAAATCAACTTCGCCGCGTGGGCATGTGTTTCGCTAACGGACCTCATTGTCGTTATCTTCGATAATAGGCTTATGCTCCTCTATAGCGGACTCCAGAGTCGTTAATAGACAAGAAAGCACGTAAATACGCGCAGATTTCGTGAATAACTGCTTTGGGGTCCGTTAGCGTTCATTCAGGGCTGAATTCCTTCGATTAAGGCCTGGAGTGTCCGTTAGCTCCCCGCCGATGCGATCTTTGCAGTTGCGACGACACAGCTGCCAACCCTAAATGGTCAGGTGGACACTAAATTTGAGAAAAACCGCCAGGGAACTCCTGACGGTCCTTTTGCGTGTAAACCCATACTTTTGTCCAGGGGGGAGGAATGGATGTGGGGTTGTTCCAACCGCTGTTGAAATCGTGTCTTTTGAATTTATTTTGCGGTATATACACGATTTCAAAGGCGGCCCGCCGCAAAGCGGCTTTCCACCCTCACACCCATCCCTCTTCTATTCTACTTTGAGCCGCCTTCCACTTCTTTGTTTCTAATCTGTCTGAAATCCCATTCATTCCCGTGTACACCCTTGTCATACTCCAAATACATTTCACCTTCGCATGCTTGATACCGGCTCAACTTGAGACCCGCGCGATTAAGGGGAACTCTGTTCCCCTATTTCGGCGAAAAGCGAAATATCGGACGCCTTGTGGTAACTACAGGATCTTATTTCACTTCAATGATCTACCGATCAGCTCAAAATGGCGAAATAGCGAACTCTAGTTCCCATTCCCTTGCCTAAAGAGCTGTTCCCAGCAAAATAGCACCCTGTGGGTCCCCTTTCAGCGAGACTCGCTGTCCCTGCAAGAAGGGAGCAGCGCAGCAACAAAAAAGGAGCCAAGCACGAACAAGCGCTCAGCTCCTTTATCATTCAATTAACATTTCGCCTCAAGCAGCTCTTTATGGCGAGAAATGACGATATCGATCATACATCGATATATATCTGAAGCATATTCCGGGTTCAAGCCATTGAGCTCTGAAAGCTGTGCAATCTTCTGAAATTGTTGATTCTCACGGCTGGCATCCTGCGCTTGTAAGTGATTGCTTGCTTTGTAAATTCCAACTTCTTCTGTATATTTGAATCTTTGAGCTAATAAAGCAATGATTTGCCGATCGACTTCGTCAATGTTCGTTCTAAGTTCTTCCAGTTTAGTCATCCCATGTTCCTCCCAGCTCAATCCGTTCGTGTTTCCCATCTTACATGCGGGAATCTCCGTTTTTATTTTAGATGAAAATGGGTGAACATTCAACGCTTAAAGAGGAAGAAGTGGATGGATCGTCCCTTAGTGCTCGTTATTTTTATAATCCGTCGGCGAATATCCGGTAAATTTCTTGAAGCATTGGCTGAAATATTGCGGATTGCTGTATCCGACTTTCTCCGCTACCTCATAGGACTTTAAGCCGCTCATGCGAAGCAATTCGATGGCTGATTTCATCCGGGTTTGCAGTAAAAAATCACTGAAAGTAATCGATTTCTCCTTCTTGAAAAGGATGCTTAAGTACGTTGGACTGATATGAACGTGACGGGCGACTTCTTGAAGCGACAGCCCCTCCGTTGCATAATGGCTCTCAATATACGCAATTGCCCTATGCACCATGCTCTGCGTTTGAATCTCGCGCTGCCGGTTCGCAATGTCCAGGAAACGCGATGTGATTTGGCGAATAGAAGCAAAAATATCCTGAATCGTTTGGAAACGTTCCAATTCACTATAATACGAATAAACACTCTCGAGACTTTCCTTCATCTTCGCATTTCGATTCGCAATCTCTTCCAACTCCTTGAACAAAAGAAGGCTGATCTCAATGCCGATTAAGCGAACCTGGGCTAAGGAGACGAATTTCATTTGGAGCAGTCTTTGTTCGATATCAGCCAGTATGGCATGGGCTTCTTTTTCCAGTCCCAATTTTACTTTCATGACAAATTCGTTCTCTAACTCGTTTAAAATAATTTCCGTGGAGCTTGCAGGAGGAAGGCCGGTGTCCCAGACGGTCAACACCCTGTTCGTTCCGGTCATATGACGGAATTCAATAGCCGCCTTCGCATCGCGATAAGATCTGGAAACGTCTCCGGGTTTGTCATAAATAAAGCCAATGCCGACAGTCACCGTCGTTTTCAGAAATTTCTCTACGTTGACTCGAATCGTCTCGGCAATTTGCAGCGTCAGCTGTTCAATATGATCCTGCTCGCCGTCTGCATTGTAAATAATAACAATTTCATCGTTTTCCGATTCAAATACAATCCCCTCATAATCGCTTAGCATCGTTTCCTCTGCCACGTTCAAGATGCAGTATTTCAGCATTTCTTTGCCAAAGCGGTTCTGGTAATCGGGATAGCTGTAATCGTCAGCGGTTAATAAAATAACCACATATTTGGATTTTGGCAGCTTAATATTGAGAAATTCGCTATGGGAACGGATTTCGTCCTCCGGTAAGTTCTCTTTGATCATTTTCCCCAAAAATCTTTGCCTCAACAGCGGCATGCCTTCCAACACTTTCCGCTTCATCTCATTCTCATATTCAAGCTCGACCTTCGCCCTTTTGGCCGTATCCAAAAGCGTCGGCGTATCGACCGGCTTCAATAAATAATCAAATACCTTTAATTTCAACGCTTTATGAGCAAGCTCAAACTCGTCAAAGCTGGTCAGCATAATAATTTTCATATCCGGGTATTTCTCTTTCACCGCTTCCGTCAACTGGAAACCGTCCATAAAGGGCATTCGAATATCCGTTAACAGGAGGTCAGGCTTCACATCCGCAATCAGACTCAGCGCCTCTTCGCCGTCTCTCGCTAAACCGGCAAGTGTAAATCCGTTTTGTTCCCATGGAATTGTACGCGATAACCCTTTTCGAATAATACTATCGTCATCTACTATGATAACTTTCATTCTTAAGCCCCCCGCATTTTTATTCGTAAAATGGGATTCTAATCATGACGGTGACGCCACCACCCGGCCTGTTCTCGTAAAAAAGACCAAAACATGCCCCATAGTTAAGCTGAAGCCGCTTGTTTACATTGCCAATGCCAAACCCCGGGATACTCCCGCTATCCGCCTCTTCCCTTAAGCTATGATTAATGGCTTTTACCTCTTCCTCCGACATCCCATTGCCGTTATCCTCGACATAGAGCCGTACCTCATGGTTGGCTGCTTCGCCCCAAATGCGAATTAATCCTTGTCCGCGTTTTAACTTCATGCCATGATAGATCGCATTTTCTACGAGAGGCTGCAGCGTAAGTTTGACGATATTGCAATTCATAATGTCCGGTTCCATATCGATTTCATATATAAAATCTTCGCCATACCGCATCTGCTGTATGTACAAATAATTTCGAATATGTTCAATTTCCAGGGAGATCGGAATGATCTCGTTTCCTTTATTAATGCTGATTCGATAAAAGTTGGATAACGCCGTCACCATTTCGGCAGCATCCTTATGTTCTTCCATTTCACACAGCTGTTTGATCGAAAATAGGGTATTGTACAGAAAATGCGGCTTAATCTGCGACTGCAGCACGGCCAGCTCCGCCGACCTCTTTTTTTCTTGTTCCTCCTTGATTTGCGTTAATAAATTTTTGATTCGCAGCATCATATCCTGTATGCCTCTGCTCAGTACGCCAATTTCATTGGAAGGAACCGCTTTATACAAAATAGGCAAATTCCCGTCATCAATGCGATTCACGGTATGCGTCAATTTAATCAAAGGTTTGGTAATAATATGCGCGATGATATTAGAAAGCAAGGCAGCAGCAACAATAGCCAGCAGCATTACCATGATGATCACCAGTCCGATGGAGTTCACTTTGTTATAAAGCTCCCGTTCCGGTACGATAGCGGCAACCTTCCACTTATTGAGACTTAACGTATCGTAAACGATAAGCATTTTTTCGCCGTGTTTGTTCGTTATATTGATTTTCCCGGACGGTTCGTCCACATTCATCAAATCTTCTTGTAGGCTTGCTTCGTTAATTTCGTAACGTTCTTCTACGTTTTTAAAGCTCATAACTCCGTCGTTGCTCACGATACACAAATAACCATTGGTGCTGATCTTCGCATTGTTCAATAAATCGCTGAAAAAGCGGTTTTTCAAATTCATCATGAAAATCCCCTTCGTGCGCGATTTATCTTTGCCGAACATCCGGTATACACTGATGACCTGGGGGGCAGCCAACTGATTCTCATCATGAATGTTCAGCCATTTAATGACGGAGAGACGATCGCTCTCCAATTTACTGCTATAATCATCCAAGGAAATATTAACGGTTGAAATTAAGGAGTTATTTTGTTTATACTGCGATACTCGTCCTTCGTTGTAATAAAATAACACAGAGTCCAGCATAGGATAACGTTCAAAATAGGAGTCCAACGCTTTATTCATAAAGATGTAATCCTCAGGCTCCAAGGGTACGCCGGGATCATCTGTCTTGTTCATAATTGAGATCCATTCGGATTTATTTTCTAAACCAATCAGTTCAGCAATAAATGCGGTTAATTTGTCGCTTAACAAGCTTTTCGTTTGAGCGATCGTATCGTTCAAATTGGTGAATGCGTTTTCTTTTAATTGCTGCGAAGCGAGCATAAACGAGATCGTTCCTGTAACCAGTACAAACACAATCGTGATTGGGATGAATAACCAAATGATCGTTGACTTTAATGAACGAAATACTGGCACAGAAATTCTCCCCTAACGAACAGCATTCAGGGAGAGCGAATCATCGCTCACCCTAAAAATGGATACTGATCTCTTTTTATTTTTTCATTGCCGCTTCATAATCTGCTTTTGCTTTTTCCATCGAAGTCGCCCAGCCGTTCACGAAATCGGCTACGGTCATTTTTCCGGTCAGCACTCTTTGGAAATCAGGCTCCAGCTGCTGCGTCGTAATTTTCGTGTAATCCGGCAAATGAGTCGGCAGCTTTAAAGCGGTCGTTTCTTTATCAGCGAGCACTTCTGCGCCTTGTTGAATATGCTGCGTATTTTTCACATAATCGCTTTTCAATGAATCTGTGTTGGTAGGCATTTGACCGATACTTTGATTCCAGTATGTTTGACTGTCCGCACTCATTAAGAAGCTTAAGAATTTCCATGCCTCCTGAGGATGCTTGGAGTTTTTGAACATCACTAAGCCGTTGGCAACGGGAACGACAACTCTTTTGCCGTTATCCGCTTTTGGCGGAATGACACCTGCGAATTTATCGTTACCCAGATTCGTTACGTGGTCGTTGTAAGAACCGAAGTTATGTTGAATCATAGCGGAAGTTCCCGTGTCAAACGTTGCGTTCATCTCTTTATTGCTGTTCGTCACGTCACTTACAGGCGTATTCTTCTTATAAAGAGCAACATACTTGTTTAAAAATTCCGTAATTTTCGGATCTCTAACAGTAGCTTTGCCATCCGGTGTAAAGTATTCCGAAATGCCGGAGTAAGCATAAATCATCGATGTGAGCTGATTGATACTGCCGGCACCGCCACGAATGCTGAATCCGTAACGATTGTTTTTAATATCGGTCAGCTTGTCAATGTTGGTGAAGAAGTCGCCCCATGTTGTAGGCGCTTTCAATCCAGCGTCCTTCACCCAATCCGTTCGATACCAAAGGATATCCAGAAACATCGTGTGCGGCAAATAATACAGCTTTTTGTCCGCTGACAAACCTCGATCGAACTCTACGATATTCGAAGCAATTTTATCTTTCTCGCTCCAGTCCTTAAAGTACGGATCAAGCTCTTGAACGGCACCTTTGGCCACGAAATCGGATAACCATACCATGTTGATACCCGCTACGTCCGGGGTGTCATTAGCCGCGATGGACACATCGTACTTTTGTTTGGCACCGCTTGCCGGAATTCCTACATACTCAACTTGGATGTTCGGATTCTTCGCTTGAAAACGCTTAATTAACTCTTCGTAAAAAGGAGTCCGGTTCGGTCCAGGATTCTCATCCCAAAAAGTAAGCTTCACTTTCTCCGCCGGATTGGCTGCTTGTGCGGTAGGTGCGGTTGTTGGTTTCGGCGCTGTCGTCTCCGTGGTCGTGGAACTTCCACCGCTGCTGCACCCCGATAGCGTCAACGATAAAGCCGATCCTACTACGAATAACATCTTAAGCCCCTTTGTGTACATGTGAACATCTCCTTTAATCTTATATTCAATATATCCTAAATCCCCTTTCGAAAATAGCCTCGAAGAGTGAATTAGTTCAAAATCGATTAACCTTTTACAGCGCCTGCACTAATTCCTTGCACTAGAAACTTCTGAACGTAAGCGAACAAGATTGCCGCCGGCAGCAAAGCAATTACGCTTCCTGCAGCCAAAGCGCCATATTGAATGTCAAACTCACCCTGCATATAACGAAGTCCAACCGGCAGTGTGAACAGCGCCTTTTTACTAATCAACATAAGGGCAAATAAGAATTCGTTCCACGATCCGATGAAGGTGTATACCATGGTTGCCACAATACCCGGCACAAGGATCGGAAATATAACCAGGAAGACAGATTTCAATCGGCTGCATCCATCGACCATCGCCGCTTCTTCAAGCTGCTCAGGAATATTGGTAATAAAACCGCTCATTAATATCGCGTTGAAGGGAAGCTGGAAGGTACTGTTGATGATGACTAATGCCATTAAATTGCTCGTGAGGTGCAGCGTTCTGAAAATCTCGAACATCGGGATAAGAAGCATGGCCCCCGGAATAAACTGGGTACATAACAGCAGCAGCATGAAAAGCTTCTTGCCTTTGAACTTAAACCGGCTGATTGCATAGCCCACTAGAATAGAGCAAACCAGCACGATGAGGACGGTCAACAGCGCTACGATTAAACTGTTGAGGAAATACTTGGAGAAGCCAACGTTATTCCATGCAATCAGAAAGTTTTTGAACGTTGCAGGCATCGGCAGGTATTTGATAGGAAGCTTAGTAATGTCAGCCTCTCTTTTGAACGCGGTGACGAGCGCCCAGAACAACGGGAATAATGTGAAAACCATCGCCAGCAGCATCGGAATATACAACATAAATGTTTTTTCCACGATCCTTGGAAGAATGGGTTTAGGCTTCATCGTTTGCGAGTTAATCATGCTTACTCTTCCTTTCCATATCCGCTTAATTTCAGGTAGAACACTGCAAACAACAGCAGGATGATAAAGCCAATGACGGTGAGTGCCGAGCCGTAACCAAAGTCTTGCGCGACAATCGCTTGCTTCACGATGTACATCGGGAGTGTTGTCGTTAAATCAATAGGCCCACCCGTTCCGTTGGTCATAACAAAGATTAAGTCGACGTTATTGAATTCCCATACGGCCCTCAGCAAAGTCGTTAGAATGATCGTTGTTTTCAAAAAAGGAAGCGTAATATGGATGAAAGATTTCCATCTCCCTGCGCCATCCACCACCGCTGATTCATACAAATCACCGGGTATTGTTTGCAGACCGGCCAGCAATGCGATGGTGAAGAACGGTATTCCTCTCCACAATTCCGCCGTTACAATGGCAGGAAAGGCGGTCGTTATTTCCGAAAGCCACGCAATTTTATGATCGATAAGGCCTAGTTTTAAAAGGATATCGTTGAGCGGCCCTATTTGTTCATTAAATATAATTTGCCACAACGTAGAGGTTACAACCCCTGAGATCGCCCAAGGCAAAATGGCTGCGGACCGGAATAATCCGCGGAATTTAAAAGCTTGATTCAGCATAAGTGCGATGCCTAATCCGCATATGAGCTGAAGTGCGACCTCGACGAAAACCCATTTGGCCGAGACCCATAAGGTTGAAAGAAACAATTTGTCGGAAGTGAAAATCGTTTTGAAATTGCTTAGCCCCACAAATCCATTCTCGTAGGCTTTCGTCGGATTAAACTTCTGCAAGCTGAAGTAAAACACATTTCCGACGGGGTAGAACAGAAACACAATAATCAGAACAATCGCGGGCGCGATCAAGAGGTAAGGCAACCACTGAATGCGCTGCTTCTGTTTCTTAACGACCGCCCCGTTTACAACGGTTACATGGTTTGTACTCACTGGGTTTCCTCCACTTCAAGTTTCTCGGATTCAATTGAATCCGTTTCTATATTTCAATTGTAGGACAGATAGGCATTAGGGAGAATCAAATATCATTATCAGAGTGTTTAAGATCATTAACAGTTATTCAGAATATAAATCAACTAGAAATTTGTATAAATTAAAAATAGTGGAACAGGCAAATTTCCTGTTCCACTATCTAAACAAACTGATTTAGTTTATTTTCGTGAGGCTAATAAAGTCGAAAGATGCAGATCCGGCTACGGTAGAAGTGAAAGTAAACGTGTGAGTGCCTGCGCTTAAATACACGTTTGCAAATGCGCTTGCGTACATCCCTTGAGGCGGAGTCGGCGTTCCCACCAGAAGCTCATTTACCGGTGCGCCCACATTGGTTCCATCAATAGACAACTGTAAGGTAGCTCTGCCTGTATTTTTCTTATAGCCGAACAGCACATCGTAGTTCCCGTTCGAAGGAGCGGTTACCGTAAATTGAATAGACCCGTTCAGCGGAAAGGTATATTGCAAATGAGTTCCGCTAACTGCGCCGTTTCGAACATAGCTGCCGGCGGTGTCATCGGTAGCCGTTTGTTTGCCGGAAAGAGAACCCGTTATCGGGTAAGTTCCGGTCGGATCCATATCGTACACGACGTCCACTAATTTGATCGTATAAGTCTTGACCACCGATCCGTCTTGCGACGTCACTTGCAGCTGGTCTCCGCTGTACAGCACTGCGCTGCCCGTCAAAGAACCCGTCGCATAAACAGCACCGGTGACCGTATAAGTCGGCTTCGTAGCGTCTACCGATTCGATCTCGGCAAGCAGACTTGCAGCCGTAATACCGGTTTTAGCCATGATGAACATATCTGCATTGTAAATAGCGATAACATTTGGGTGGTCGGCAGCTTTCGGTTGGACGTATGCATTAGCAGCAAGAGCACCCACCATAATTTTGTAAGATGCCGTCGTTGTTCCATCCTCTGCCTTTACAATTAACGTGTACACGCTATTTGCCAGAGCCTGCCCTGCCGCTTGTGCGGTTCCACCTGCATTATTGACGGTGTAAGTTTGAATCGAGCCGTCTGTGGATGTAAGCTGAGCCGTCAATTGAGCAACTGTGGTCGTTGTTCCGGATACACCCACTCGCATCGATGAAAGCTCAACAGCTGCAACATTCGCATGACTCGCCGCCAATTGAATATTCGTATTGCTGCTTAGAACCGCCGGAGCAACGTTGATCGTGTACGGCGCTGTCGTCGTTCCGTCTGCCGCCGTAACAACCAAGATATCTCCGGTGATAAGCGCTCCGGAATTCTTAGCCAGACTGCTTGAATCCGTTACGGCATATGTTTGTGTCGAGCTATCGCTGGATGTCACTTGCAGCTTAACTTGATCTACCGTTGTTCCGTGCGTTACGTTCACCACATGCGCGACGGAATCAACAGCCGTCACATTCGGATGACTCGCAGCGTACTGAATATTCGTGTTCGTTGGCAGCTGCGGCGTGGCCGTCGCGCCGGTCAATCTTACGTAATCGATCACGATGCTGCCCGCAGCCGTCGCCGTAAATCGCACGGTATGAATGCCTTCCGTCAGCGTGACATTTCCGAGAACAACCGGAACAAATACATTCGCTGTAGCCCCGTTCTGGTTCGTTGGAGAACCGATATCCGTGCCGTCCAAAGAAACCTGAACCGTCGCTCTGCCCGTCGTATTGGTTTTATACTGATAACTCAGTTCATACATGCCGGTTGTAGGAACATTGACGGTTAATTCTACATAACCTCCTACGGCAACCGCACTGGTTTGCAGGTAAGCAATGCCACCCGTTGACGAGGTTGAGAGCGTAACACCAGCGCTTTTTGCAGCAGTGGTAAGTTGTGACTCTCCCTCTACGGTAATGACATTCGGAACGGAAATTTGATAATTTTTCGTTGCCGTTCCGTCCTGGGAAGTGACAACTAACACATCTCCTGTGACCAATTGACCCGACGACTTGGCATTGTTGCTGGAGTCCTTCACAGCATAAGACTGTGTTGTGCCGTTCGTCGACTCTACTTGACTGATCACATCGCTGACTGTCGAACCCAGAATGGCCGTAATGGTAGAAGTTGCTGTATCTAACGCTGACAGATTCGCATGTCCGGCCAGCTTCAGCTGGATCTCCGTGTTCTGCAAATTCACAATCGCTTGATTCGGATACGTCTGTTTGCCAGATACGGTTACATGACTAATATCTGCAAGAGAGGTTAGCGCTGAACCCCATGTATTCTTGTAGTAAGAGGAATTCGTAACGGTTATATCACTTGCATTCCTTAGTTCCAGGACATTCGGGTTGCCGGAGCCGCTGACCATTTTCACCGTATCCAAAATAGCATTGGAAACATCATCCAGTACGATGGCAAACCGATCATCATTTTTCTCAAAATTTGTCGTGACATTTTTGAACGAAAGACCTTTCACATGTTTGGCCCAGAAGCCGTAGGATGGCTGTTCCCCAATATCCGCGATGTTGTATTTCCCAACTCCCAGCTCCGGAGGACTCTTCAATGTATCAGCAAAGCTATTTCCGCCCTTGACTAAAACATCCACATTTTCAAAGTTCAGATTTTCAATGTAGCCGATGTTGCGTCCATCCGGAAGCACTGGACCCCCGTCTCCCACTTTATAGCCCGCAATGATTGGCGCTGCCTTATTCTGATTCGTATAGGCGGCCCATCTCTTGGAAGGATCACTATATTGACTTCCTCCATAAACCTGTTCAATATTAACATCCTTGATGTAAATATTTTTCACCACACCAATATTTACGTTCGTGCTTAACAGCTCATCTCTCTGTGTGCCGTTTTCCATCCATTTCATTCTAGTCGCATTGCCCCCGATCACACGTCCCCTATTTGAAATCGAAATAAAGAACGGTGCCCGCGTGCGTCTCATTTGGGCCTTATGGTGCACAGTACCCGTATGTCCATAATTCAGATATACATTTTCGACATGCGCTCCGTCATTCGTAGAAATGGAGAAGCCTGCTTTATTTCCCGCGAGCACATAAATATTATCCACATAGAGATTTTTAATGTCATCTACGGTTTCACTGCCGATTTGGAATAGATTACAGTTCGTGTCACCGATAATATTGCGGACATAATAGGTCGTTGCAGGTCTGGTAAAACCTAACGAAGAGTCGCTTCCCGGTTTTACAATATCATCGGAAGAACCTCTGACATAAATATTTTTGGCTGTAACATAGCTGCTCTGCATATAGTCGAATACATCTCTGGCGCTGCCGCTTGCATCCTTGCCATAATAAAAGTCGTGCGTGTTGATATGGTCGGTACCCGTGGCCAGCATCGCAAAATGTCCTGCCTTATCCACTCTGAGCATATTGCTGATATCCGTATTCTTGACTTCATTGGTACCGTCCTCATTAATGCTTTGAATATAATAAGGTTGGTCCGTGGCAGGTGAATTCGTCTCTTGGTACCACAGATCGAGACCGTTGTCCAAGCCGCCGAATTCGAAGTTTGTACACAGCTTCACTGTAACCATCTTGTCTGTACGATTGTCAGCAGCGTTATTCATGACTCCGTCACTCGTCGTCAGATTCCCATTGCCAGTAATTCTGCCGTTGCCAATGATCTTGATATTATCTAATCTTTCACCAAAAAACATCGCGTTTCTAAAATAGGTATGACCTACATCCTGCTTAGTCATGTAATTTTCAGGATCTCGATAGGGTCCGGTGTCCGTTGCCGATGTACCCGCGCGATAGGCTTTATCCGAGAAATAAGTTGTCTCTGGAGCATCTCCGCCTTTTAATGCTGAAATTGTTGCATTGCTATGGATGTATAGATAGACGTTGCTTTTAAGTTGAACCGTTCTCACATTGAAGGTGCCATTCTCAAACAATAGTGTGCCGCCGCCCAAAGAATTCAGATACACAATCGCATCGTTAATAGCTTGCGTATCATCAGCCGTACCATTGCCCTTTGCACCCATCAGCTTAGCATTGAATTTGCCTGTATAGAATTTGGCAATGTTGGAATCTCCGCTATTTTCGCCACCGTTAACTACAAGCTTAAAGTAGTACTCAGAGTCCGGAGTCAGGTTAGCGACCTCCACTTCGCTCCCTTGAGCACTGATCGCAGCTTGACTTTCCGCCCAAGTGACTCCCTTATTCGTGGATTGCATCAGCTTAATGGATGTGGCATTCTTAGCAGCACTCCAAGTAAACTTTGCTTTCGTATACGTCTCTGCGTTTTCTTTATAAGTAAGACTCTTATCCAAGATACGATTGAAATTGCTGACCGTATTTACGGCTTGCAGACTCACAGACCCCCAGGGACTAGTTAGTACTTCAGGTTCGGAAGTTGTATAGGAGGCTTCAAATTGATAACTGCCTGCATCTATGGCCACTCCCTCGAAAGTAATTTGCAGATCGGCTCCATTGGCCGGTCGCAAATCAAGTCCCTTAAATGTAATGAACTGGCTGCCATCCAAATTGTCGGTAATCGCAACCGTACCAACCTTTTGGAACCGGTACCCCGCTCCCACTCGGCCTATCGATTGTGTTTCAAGCCCTGAAAGCTTTACTTTACCTCTGCCAATAACATTGACCGATGTATTATCCAAAGTGGCGCCAATCCCTTTTGGAACCTTAAGCACAACCTCTGTTGCGGGACTTCTCATGCCTGCGAAAAAGTTCAACACAACGTCGGATTGCGTTTGTGCCGTTATTACGCTATTTTCCAACTGCAGTTCGCCTCTTAATGCGGCCTTGATCACATTGACGGTATAATTATGCGATTCTTCTCCTGCAGTTACCGTTAAAATGTCACCCTGAGCGATCGGATCCGTCAACTGCTTCGTTCCGCTTCCACCTTTAACTGCGTACGTTTGGGTCGCCGAAGTTTTCGAAGTAATTTGCCCCAGCAGCTCACCTACTGTTTTTATGGCCAAAGTAGTAAGACCCGCGCCTTCAGCTGTATCGACGGTGTACATATAAGTGTTCCCTGATGTAACGCTAATCGCATCTTTTGAGATATCACTGACATAGTTATATCCCGGATTTTTGATTTGAATGTCCGTTGCACTAGCAGTCACACTGCTTTTCTCAGGAACTACTACGGCTATGCCGGCCGTGCTCGCTTTGGTGCTGTCGGATGTTCTTGTTACTTCCAATATGATATTCACAGTAGTTTCTGCGCTTGGAGGCACTATGGTTCCATTAAGCGCAATCACTTCTGTGTTGCTTGATGTCTTAATTGCAACAATAAACCCTGCGGGTACGGCTGGCAGCAATAATACAGTGCCATCCTTCGATGGTGCCGTAATCGTTGTCATTTCCGCTGCAACTTCTGCCGCAGTTCGTTGGACAATGCTCCTCGCAGGCACAACTACCGCAATGCTTACCGTGCTCGCTTTGCTGCTGTCGGATGTTCTTGTTACTTCCAATACGATATTCACGGTAGTTTCTGCGTTTGGAGGCACTATGGTTCCATTAAGCGCAATCACATCTGTGTTGCTTGATGTCTTAATCGCAACCGTGAACCCTGCCGGTACTGCCGGGAGCGTTAAGGCAGTGCCGTCCATCGCCGGCGCTGTGATCGCTGTAATGGCTGCTGCCACTTGGGCGGCTGTTTTGACGGCTTGTTCGCCTCCGGATGAACCGCCATCAGAAGAACCCCCTCCAGAAGAACCCCCTCCGGATGTTCCTCCACCCGATGCCGTCGGCGCAGCTACATCCGTTTTCACGCCATCCGCAACAGTGACATGCGCCGGCTTCGGTTCCATCTTCACGCCGTCCGCATTAATTACGGCGTTTTCAATGCTGCCGCTGCCTTTTACATCCACTTGCGCGTCCGCTTTAAAGTTCGTTACGGCAGCGTTCGCTCCCATTTGTACGGTCGTGCCACCAGCCCATTTTTGAATATTGACATTGGCAACTTTTCCGCTTAGAAGCTCAAGCGATGCTTTGGATTGGATGTTGATTTGATCCACCGTACTGCCGTCCAAAACAATGCGAACTTTCCCATCCTTTTTAAGAACCATTAATGGCCCTACAAGCTTCGATTTGCTAATGAGAATGCTGTGCTCTCCGCCACCCCGTACAATGGTCTGGCCTTTCACAGTTACATTTTCCATCGACATGTTTCCATCGCCTACACCTTGTGTTATGTACAAGTTGCCTTCGATCACCATATCTTTTAGTTTTACATCCTTGGTGTTAATCACTAAGTTAGAGGATACATGACCGGTGTATGTCTTGGCCTCATTATTCAATTCTCCAACGATTGCGTCGATCATTTTGACGAATTCCGCTCTCGTGATGTCGGCCTGCGGATCGAAAGCGCCATTCTCGCGCCCGGATACATATCCGCCTTCCAGAAGTGCGTTTACAGCCTCCTTGCTCCAGCTTGCAATAAGGCCGGCATCAGTGAAACGATCCGATATGTTATTGTCTTTCGCTTTTAGATCAAATGCCCGGGAAAGAATGACTGCCGCTTCCTGCCGGCTGATCGGTGCCTCCGGTCTGAAATTTCCCTGATCATCCCCGGATACGATCCCCGCTTCTGCAGCTTTGGATACATCATCCGCATACCAAGCGCCTGTTGTTACATCCGGGAAGGAGAGATTCGCTCTATCCGTATACCCAAATACCCGGTTCACCAAAGAGACAAACTCCGATCTGGAAATGGATGCATCAGGTTTGAACATTGCGTCTTCATACCCTTGAATCAAGCCTTTCTGCGACCAACGGTTGATCTCGTTTGACGCCCAGTGACGGGCAACGTCTAAGAAATTTGTCGAAACGGCAGCAGTATCGGTCGTAACCTCGACTGCTGAGGGTGTCTCTGCTGAAGCTACTCCTGCACCTAAAGACGCCGATGAAAATAGCATCGATAGAACCTGAATAGCTGCAAGCGCTTTCTTCGTGCTTTGAAGCATGTGGTGTCCCCCCTTACTTGTAATACTTTCATTATAAAATAAATGGCTATACCAATAGAGTTTAAAATTTTTATGGGATTGTTAAAAATCTTTTCAATAGCACCGATGTTCTGACTAAAATTGTTTATTTTTGTCATTTGGTGTAACTTCGTGAAACCCAAAAAAGCCCTCCCCCCTGGCCGGGAAGAAAGCGTAGGCGTCAGCTGCAGTTGCATCCTTTTCAACTATTTCCGTTATAGGCTAATGCTTCTTCCGTGATTCGTTTGATATCGACCGGTGAAGTAATTTCGTCGTTAACCATATCCGGCAAAATGTTGTTCAAAAAATAATCAACGCAGTATAACGGGATGCTATTTATTTTAATGAGTGCGTCGCGGTACATTTTAATGAATTCTTTCTCTGTGTTTCCTCGTTGAAGCTCAGCGAATGCCTCATACACTTGATCCATTTTATCTGCTACTTCTAAAATCAAACCTTCCATGGAGCTGTCTTTTCCCTCGCGCAGCTGTTTATGGAAAATGTCTTTATACTCTTCGGGAATCTGTTCTTCGATAAAATTATAAACCATGCCTTCTTCTACTTTTTGAATTAATAAACGAAGCTCCGGCGAAGCATGCTTGACAGGTGTTTTGATATCTCCAATGAAAATTTCACCGTAATCATGACTGCTTGTAATTTCATAAAGCTTCTTCCAATCAATGCTTGCGCCGTTTTTTTCCTCAATGTCCGCAAGAGTTTTGGCGTATTGCACGACTTTCCATGAATGAGCGGCGACACTATGTTCCTCAAACTTGAACTTTCCCGGGCAGCGGATAATTCGTTCCAAATCATTTAAAGACCTGAAATATGAATGGATTCCCATACGTTCAATCCTCCCTATTATGTTAAATAGCTCGTCCATTTTATTCATGATCTCACATTTATAAGTATACTAGCTGCCTGTAAAATCTAGATTAAATATAATCCGCGATATCGTTAAAAGTCTGAAGACATGGAAATACTAAAAAAGCCTGATTTCCCAGGCTTCAGTTAAAGCATTCAAAGGCAAAGCCTCTCATTTACACCGCAATCAGCATTCCGCCTACCGCACCCGCGATTACCACGACCCAAGGCGGCAGTTTCCAAAAGACGAGCATAACGAACAAAACCGCTGCCAGGACAAAATCGGCAGAAGATAGGATCGCCGTCGTCCAAAGCGGATTATACAGCGCTGCAAGCAAAATGCCCACGACAGCTGCGTTGACTCCGGTCAGCGCGCCTTGAACTTTAGCGCTCTTCCGCAGCGTATTCCAGAAGGGCAGCGCTCCGACGATCAACAGGAAGGCTGGAAGAAAAATAGCCACCGTAGCAACGATTGCCCCTGTCACTCCGCTTATCATCGCTCCCAAATACCCGGCAAAGGTGAATAACGGGCCAGGTACTGCTTGCGCCGCACCATAACCTGCTAAGAAATCCGACTTGCTAATCCAGCCAGTCGGCACAACTTCGTTTTCAAGCATAGGCAGAACGACATGCCCACCGCCAAAAACAAGCGACCCTGACCGATAAAAGCTGTCGAATAAAGCCAGCCACTCTCCGGGAGCAAATTGCCGAAGCACAGGAAGCAGAATCAGGAGCCCGAAGAAGACCCCCAAACATAACACGGCAATGCTCCGGCTAATGGGAACGGGGAAATTCGATTCATTCGGAATCGACGTACTTTTATATAACAGCATGCCCACAATGCCTGCAATACCAATAAGGAGAACTTGGCTGAAAGGCGTTTGCCACAATACAGTAACAGCCGCTACAAGGACGGCGATCGTTGCTCTATTGCGGTCAGGCGCAAGTTTCTGTCCCATGCCAAGTATGGCTTGAGCGACGATAGCTACGGCGACGATTTTCAGCCCGTGAATCCAGCCTGCGCTGCCAATGTCGAATCCTTGCAGCAGAAAGGCGAATAACACCAGCGCAATTACCGATGGAAGTGTAAAACCAAGCCATGCTGTCAATCCGCCGAGCAGCCCGGCACGGATGACCCCAATGGCTATGCCAACCTGACTGCTGGCGGGACCGGGTAAGAATTGGCACAGTGCGACCAGATCCGCATAGCTTCTTTCGTCCATCCATTTACGGCGCCGTATGTATTCGTTATGAAAATAACCAAGATGAGCAATCGGCCCTCCGAATGAAGTGACACCCAATTTGGCAGATACAGCCAATATTTCGAGAAGAGCTCCCGGTTTTCTTGCGGGCTTAGGTTGGACAGCCGCATCAATTTTTTCCACGAATCGTCATACCTCCAGAACGTTTTCAATTGCACATAAAATAAACAAGCGGCTTCTTATTCATAATAACGAATCTTCTTTTGAGCGGCAAACATATAAAATTAACATAAAGCCTCCCCACCTGATTTAGACGGTAGGGAGGCACGGTGCCAGCGGCTTCGCTGGGAGTGATGAAAGTTGGCCTATTGTGCAAATTCACTGCGTAAACGTTCTTCAAAATATTCATCCATATACGTTTTAATGAATCCGTCGCGTTTTTCCGTATCTTCTTCCTTCTTGAAGATGCCGCTCCTTCTTAGCCGTTCTTGTTTCGGCTGTTGACTCCACGCGTCGCGGGCTTCCCTTTCAAGTGCGAGGTTGATTCTTCGAATGGTCAAATATTCGTTGGTTCTTTCGCTGCGCTCTTTCTCATGATCCGGCGCAGGGGGAATGAGCTTTTGTATTTCCTCGTTCTGCCGCTTCAGTTCTTCATAATGCAGAAGTTCGAGTTTCCTCTGATCTTCGTGCAGAACCTTCACTTCGGCCACAATTTCGCGCTGCCGGCGCTGTTCTTCCTCCTTATCGAGCGGTGCTGGCAGCATCGTTCTTAGCTCCTGGTTTTGGGTTAGCAGTTGCTTATTTTGGTGTGTCAGATCCGTTACAAGACTGCTTAAGTGGGAAACGCCTTCTATTAGAGGTTTCATTGCGGTATGAATGCGTTCTTCAAGCAGCACCGCAAGCCCTTCCTCAAACATCTGTTTCATCGCGTCGGAAGAACGTTCGGATACCGCTGGCGGAGCAGGAGGGACGACAGGAACGGGTAGCGTTCTTGTCGCGTTCTTGCGAACATGGGACATGGTTGAGCTTGCCGCTGTCTTCATGCTTTGACCAGCATCCAGACGCTGTTTTAAGATTTCAAATATATCAATATCGTGTTGCGTAAAAATCCGGTTGCCATTATCCTCTTTGCGGAATTTGTATCCTCTTGCCTCGAGAGCCATCGCATACTTGCGTAAGCTTGAATCGCTTACCCGAAGATGTTCGTGTACTTGTTTTGGACTATAAACCAGTTCTAAATCTAAATTCACCATCTGATCATCTCCTCATCATTTCCAAGGTTATAAGCTCCTAATAGTATTCTAGATTCATATAAATGAAATTACAGTCGAAACGAGAGTGTCGAAATCTGTGTTATTGAGTGACTTTGGGTTACTGCGCACAATCGCAATAAAGTCAGACTCTTGATTTAAGAGCATTTATCAACATATTCTCCGTATTATTTTAAGGGTTCTGTACCCTATCACTTATGGTAGGGTTGGCCAACCTTCCTTACTTGAACTTGAATAACTACTAATTAACCATTTGTTATCAATTAGCTCTAACGTGATGAAATCTGTATAGGCTTTCTGTTTATCTTTAACTTGAACTTTAACTTGTGCCTCCTTATGTAAAGGATCTAGTTCTTTGATCTTTTCTATTTGATATCCCGATATTTCACCGTAATAAAATCTGTAATTGGCAAGGCTACCGGCATTATTATTTTTCATAAATTCAGAAACACCGTCCATGCCTTTTGCGTAAACATCATAAAAATGACTCAGCGTTTCTTTAGGTACTCGATTCTTCATTGAGTTAGGATTGTCTTTCATGTCATACATAAACACGGAGATTGCCAGTATAACTAGGACACAAACAGATACAAGTATGATATTTTTTCGCATCGTTCTACTCCTTCCTCGTGCGGGAACTCCATTCCCTTATTTCGACGAAAAGAGGAATTTCGGGTGTCCAAGGGGAACGGCAGGGTCTTAATTCACCTAACTTCTAACGATCTGTTTCAGAATGGTAAAACAGCGGAACCTAGTTCCCTTTCCCCCGCCCAAAGGGCTGATTAGGGAGAAATAACGCCCTGAAGTTCCCCATATCCTCCTGCGGGGCGTAGAAACTAGCTGTTTCTGCTACTCTGCAGCATTTCTTTCCGTTCCGGGCAGACTAACGAACAGCAGGCAGCTGGAGATTGCTATAAATATTTCCCAAGAAATATTTATAGCAGGTACATGCTGGGTGCATGCCAGGATTTTACCAGGCTCATACCATCAGCATAGGACAATTCCGCCATAAAAACAAACAAGCAGACGCCTGGCGGCGCCTGCTCACTCTTTACATTATACACCTGCGCTCGCCTCCCGAGGCTAACGGCGCTTCCTATTGGCTACCGTGACAACAGCCCCCACTCCCGAGATGTTGGACGCCTCATCAAGCTATTGATAACGGCTACCGAAATTAAGAAAAGGGGGCTGTCTCCAAAGGCATGACTCTCATTTACGGACCTCACTGTCGTTATTTCCGATAAACGAGCTAATCTCATCAATAACGGACTCCAGTGTCGTTATTAGACCAATCGCCTGCATAAATACGCTCTGATCTCGTGAATAACTGCTTAAGTGTCCGTTAGAATTCATCATTGGCTGGAATCCTTTGAATAAAGCCTACACTGTCCGTTAGCACAAGCAACTCACAAGCAATTCGCCTAAACGCTATTTTACAATCCCCAAGACAAAGCCATCGTAACCTTTACTGCCAACAGTTTGAATAGCCGTTGCGGTAATCCTCGGTTCCTCAGCCAACAGATCATAGAACTGCCTTACTCCCTGCACGCGGGGATCTTCACTGCTTTCATTGATGATCTCGCCTTCGCGAATGACATTATCGCCGATAATGACAGTCCCAGGATGAGAGAAATGCAGCGCCCATTTTAAATAGTTGGGATTATTAGGTTTGTCTGCATCAATAAAAATCATATCAAAAGACTGGACGCCTTCCTCATCCATCAGCGCCAATTGTTCCAAAGCATCCCCTACCCTAAGCTCAACAATATCGCTCAGCTGTGCAAGGGACAGGTTCGCCGCTGCCACCCGGGCATGAATTGGGTCGAGTTCCAAAGTCACTAAACGTCCGCCGGAAGGCAATGCACGCGCCAACCAAATCGTACTGTATCCTCCCAGCGTCCCGATCTCCAGGATTCGTTTGGCGCCTTGCATTTGCGCTAATAAATTCAACAATTTGCCTTGAGCAGGTGTAACATCATATGCAGGCAGACCTGCTTGTTGATTCGCAAACAGCGCTTTTTCCAGTACAGCGTCGTGTGGAATTAGGCGCTCCGTAATATACTGATCTACTTTCTCCCAAGTGTTCGTTTGACTCATTCATCTCATTCCTCCTCTTTGCTCCTTACCTTCACCTCCATTGTATGACAGTCCAAATCATAAGAATAATATATCTTTTAAATTTATTTATACATATAATATATAAATAAGAAGCAAAGGGAGTATACAAGATGAATTTACATGCACTGCGTTTATTTCATACGGTTGCAACGACCGGAAGCGTGACGCGCGCTTCCGAACTTTTAAATATAAGTCAGCCCGCCATTACCGCTCAGATCAAAAAATTTGAGAAGGAAATGCTGCTCCCCCTGCTCAAACCTCAAGGAAGAGGAATCGCTCTTACGGATGCCGGCGAGGAACTTGCGTTGCTTGCCAAAAGGCTCTTCGCGGTTGAACAGCAAATCGAACAATTCGCCCACAATTACCGCAACGGGACGAACGGGTGCATTCGATTAGCCGCAACGTATTTACCCGCTCATTTCCTCATCCCCGCTTGGATAGCCAAGTTTAAGCAGCAGTATGAGCAAGTCGAAATGATCATCACCACAACCAATTCAAGCGATGCCCTCAAACAGCTCTTGCAAGTAGAGGTCGATATCGCCATTTATGGAGGGATCGCCGAGGCCTACCCGGATACGATTCAGACGGAAGAATTGTTCCAGGACGAGCTGTGGTTTGTCGTTGCTCCTCATCACAAATATGCGAATCAGCAAGTTACTCTGTCCGAGATGATGAAGGAACCTTTTGTCATGCGGGAAGAAGGAAGCTCAACGCGGGAAAGACTGTTATCCTTATGCCGGACCTACAATTCCTCCGTTCCCACCATTTCTTTGCAGTTTAACGGACTGCATGAAGCGATTACTGCGGTTATTGCCGGGTACGGTGCGAACTTCGTCTCGTCATTGGTTGTACGTGAATATGTCGAACGCGGAGAGCTGTGCCGTGTTTATGTGGAAGGCATCCATCTGAAAAATTCAATCGCCATCTGCACACGCAAAAATGAGCCCTTATCTGCTTCCACGATGAATCTTATCCGAATGATCCGCCAAAATCCCTATACCAAATCGTACTTATGAGCTGTAGCGCTTCATCGATGGCTTCATCCTTTAACCGATCCAGCCAAGCCATTTACGAAATATTTCTGGAACGTCAGATATACGATAAAAATAGGAACAATCGAAATCAACACAGCCGCATTCAAAAGCGTATAGTCTGTCATATGCTCTCCGCGAAATGCGAGCAGTCCTGTTGTAATCGTTTTCATACTATCTTTCGTAATAAAAATTTGCGCCAGCAAAAACTCGTTCCACGTTGCCATAAAGTCAAAAATGACGAGCGTCGCAATCGCAGGCATCGACAGCGGAAGGATAACTCTCATAAATTTGCCCAAATCCCCGCAACCGTCCATCAAAGCCGCCTCGTCAAGCTCCTTGGGAATCGTTCTAAAAAATCCCCGAAGGATCAGAATGCCGAATGGAATCCCAAAGCCTATGTAAATTAAAATGATCCCGGGGTATGTGCTGACCAAATGGGTTTTGTTCAAAAAGATATTGAGCGGCACAAGCGTCGCCTGGATCGGAATCATCATGCCTACCAGGAACAAAGTAAACATCGAGTTCCCCCATTTGAAATTCATTCGCGTCAGCGCAAAAGCCGCCAGCGCCTCGATCAAGATGCCCAGCGGCACTTTGACCATGCAAATGATGACTGTATTTTTCATATACATACTCATTCTGCCTTGATTCCACGCTTTTAGAAAGTTGTCCCAATGCACCTTCTGCGGCAATGAATAAACGGGGTGGCTCAACAAATCGGCGTTCGATTTGAGAGACGTGAATGCGATAAACATAATCGGAATCATAAAAAGAACGGCCAACACGATTAAAGCCGCGTATTTCAACACGCCGGAAACCGGGTGAACACCTGTTTCATTCATCTTTTAGATCACCGTCCTTCCGCCCATTATAAATGGGATTTCTTAGTTGTATAGTACACGTACGGGACAATAACAATCATAACCATAAATACAAGGAACCATGATATGGCCGATCCTGTCCCAATATTCGCAAATTTGAATGTCTGATAGTACATCCAAGAAGATAAAACTTGCGTACTTTCCGCAGGGCCGCCACCTGTCATCGCATAAATAATATCGTACACTTTCATGGCTGCAATCATCGTCGTCGCGATAACGATGACAAATGTTTCCTGCAGCAGCGGAATGGTTATGTAGAAGAAAGACTGGTATGGCTTGGCGCCATCGATAATAGCAGCCTCATAGGGTTCCTGCGAAATCGTAGACAACCCGGCCAAGAATAGAACCATCGGCTGCCCCACTCCTTGCCACAAAGCCGCAATGAAAACGGCGTACAAAGCAATCCTCGGCTCAGCTAACCAAGCGTGCGTCCAGCTCTCAAGCCCAATCGCCTCTAGTACTCTATTAATAAATCCTTGCGTAGGATTATATATCCAAGCCCATACCGTAGCGACTACGACACCGGAAAGCACATACGGAAAATAAAAGATAGCCCGGAACAAGGTTCGTCCCTTTATTTTTTTATTCAGCAGCAGGGCAAGCGATAATCCAAAGCTCAATGTGATGACCAGTGAACCGATCAGCCACTGCAAATTGTTTTTTAAAGCTCTTGGAAATACGGTATCCTTCGTAAATAAATCGATATAGTTAGCCAATCCGACGAAATCCTTGTGCGGCGCCACCCCGTTCCAACTAAAAAAGCTGAGAAATAGCGTATAGAGAGACGGCACGAAAATGACGGTTAAATAAATGGTTAGCGCAGGCAGCAGAAACAGCCATGGCTTTATGACTCTGTATCCCATCGTAGTCCTCCTTTCATAAGCGGCTGGAGCGATCAAGTCGATTGATCGCCCATCGCTCCGGCCAAGTCTCATCCCTTACTTCTTCTTGCTTTTGTAATCTGAAGCCGCTTTATCGATTTCTTGAGCCGCTTGCTGCGGCGTCCACTCCCCAAGTGCGATATGATCCTGCGCTTCAAATACTTTCTGAATCACCTGCTGCGGCAATGCCTGATCCATAATTAAGAAAGCCCCATCATTCGCGCTGTCTAACATTTCTTTCAAGTGAGGCGTCTTCTCGGATAGCTTCGTATTGAGCGTAGCCGGTGAACCGTACCCTTCAATGTACTTATTCACTACATTAACGCTGGTCAAATATTCCCCAAGCTTCACAGCAGCATCCTGCTTCGCTTTTTCCGACGATCCATTGATTTGGAACATTTCAGCGAATACCGATGGTCTCACCGGCTTTTGTTCGCTCGGGAATTTGAACACGCCAAACTGATTCGCGTCAAAGCCGTTGCTGTTGATGTTTCTGTCGAACCAAGTTCCTTCAATGATCAAACCGGCTTTTTGCTGATAAAAGACGGAGTCTGCTTCCTGAGGATCAAGCGATACATAACCTTTCGGGAAATAGCCTTTATCCGTATATTCCTTCAGTTTTTCGAAGGTTTTGACAACAGCCGGATCGTTCCAGGAGGCCGTCAAATTGCTTAATTTATCGTGAAGCTCCGGACCGGCGAAATGTTCGAGAAGCGCCTCGGTTAAGCGCATGGTATGCCAACCGCCTTTGCTTCCGAAAGATAACGGGGTAACGCCGCTGTCCTTTAAGGTTTGCAACTGTGCCTCGAAGTCAGCGAACTTCGCAGGCGGCGTTAGTTTGGCTTTGTCGTATACGCCCTTCGGATACCACATCCCGAGCACGTTCAAATGGATCGGAATTCCGGACAATTTTCCGCCGTAAGTGGACATATCCAATGCTGCTTTGTTGTAGATTTCCGAATATTTATGATCTTGGGCGATTTGATTCAAATCAAGCGTTAGCCCATTCTCCGGGTAGAAGGAACCCAATGATCCGCCCCAGGTAAACCACATATCAGGCAGCGTCTTGGAATTGGCGGCCAGCTTCAAATTCTCTTTAATCGGATCAACGGAATATTTGCTGACTTGCACATCGATATTCGCATTCTCCTTTTTGAAATCATCGACTGCATTTTGAATCCATTCCCAGCCGGTATCCAGTGTCCACAGGGTAATAGTGACCTTTTGCGCTGTCTTTTGACCGCTGTTCGCCGTCGTCGAAGCGGTTTCACTGCTGCCGCCTGAACTGCAACCCGCCACGATACCGCCAACAAGCATGACACTCATAAGTAAGGAAGCTGCTTTTTTCATCTGTTATCCCCCTAAATGGTTTCTATTTTCTTGATCATCAAAGCCTGATACGGTTTAGCCGGCAGATCAACCCGGCAGTCTCCTGCAAATTCTCCGTCAAGCTGCGTTACCGTCATATTCCACGTATCGATCAGCGTAATTCCGAACCTCTGTCCTTCCGGAAGATTCAACGTTCGAAACGCTGGACGGCTCTGCCCAAAATACACCAGATAAAACTGTTGATGTATGCCGCCGGCAGCGGCGTCCCACTTGAAATTAACCGGAGTTTCTCCGAGTTGAGGCATGTCCGCCATCAGATTTCGCAGAAACTGAATACGGCCCGGACTTTGTCCGTGAAGCTCCCCACCATGCGACCACCAAATGAGGTTGTCGGGATGTACGTACGTTTCTCCGTGTGTCACATAGCCCCCGAAAGCCATTCCTCTCCAAAAGCATTCTGTCATGACTTCCGCCGTTATATTGCCCCAGCCGTGATTCAAGTCGCCTTCATACCGGCATTCATCGACAATAATCGGCTTACGGTACTGCTCCCGCCACTCAGGGACGAAGTTCAAATCATGGTGCTGGATGCTGGCATGCGTGACCCATGGTTTGCTGTGGTCGTACCAATGCTCATTGCTTCTGTAATGAATCTCCGGGTTGTGCCAATTGTGAATAGAGCGCAGGTGCTGATACGAATCGCGATCTTGAATGATTTGGAAAAACCGGTTCCAATCGCTCATCGATTTCTCACGCATCAGGTCAAACTCGTTGGCGAGCGACCACCAAATATTTCGAAAAGAGGACAGCCTGGCAATGGCATATTGCAAGTACAAATCGTCCGTTTCCGTGCTCATTTTAGAAAATCCCCAGCGGTCATACGGGTGAAATAAGATAAGATCCGCTTCAATTCCGAGATCCTGCAGCTGCCCAATACGCCGCTCCAGATGCTGCCAAAAGGCAGGCGCAAATGTAGTGAAATGCCAGCCTTCATCCTTGGAGCCTTCAAAGGGATATAACTCCGGCTCATTCAGGTTGTAATCATAATGCTTCGGAAACACACACATCCGTATTTTATTAAAAGGAGATTGACGCAAACTGGCGAGCGTTTGCTCCTCCAACTGTTCTCCTTGATGATTCCATACATAGCACGTTGTACCGAAAGGTTGATACGGCGTGCCATCCGCATAGGCAAAATGATAAATGTTATCTACCCTGACCGGACCGTGATTGCCCGGCGCCGGTTCCACACAGTTCAAATAACCTGAGATTGCATCTAATTCTGTCCTATTGCTAACGGTTTCAAAAGACCATTTACCCAAAGTATCCGGCATGAAACGAACGCAATATTCGTCGTTGCCGTCATAGAAGCCATCCACTTCTACCAGTCGATCTCCATTTCGGAATCGCGCAGCGAAGCGAACTTCAGTGAACGGATTGCCTATCGTCTCCGGGCCTTTGCATCGATATTCAAATCTCCCCCACTGTTCTGTTTCAAAAGCATTTTGCAGTTGTTTCGACATGAAAGCCTGCTCCCTTCGTATTTTCTTACTGCTTATTGTAAGGCTGTCGGGGGACTCTCAGTAGTAGCCGGAACTGCACTTTACTTTTCAAATATGTCGCTTTATTTTCAGAAAACAGCTAGCGGTATCTCTTCTATAGATGGTTTTTGACATTTCCTATGTTTTTTTGTTTATAGGTAAATGTAAACGATAAAAATCCCTATTGCGCATATTCCGCCAAGCAATAGGGAGAGTCTCTTTATTGATTCCTATATTCGAGAGGAGGAATGCCGAATCGTTCTTTGAACAGTTTACTGAAATAGTGCGGATTCATATACCCGATATCGGCAGCAATTTCATAGACTTTCTTATTCGTTTGACGAAGCAATTTTTGCGCATACTCCAGCTTGTTCCGTATCACGTAGTCGCTGAAATTTTCGCCTACTTCCTTCAGGAATACCCGGCTTAAATAGCCTGAACTTACGTGTATATCCGCTGCAACTTTTATTAATGTAATGTCCTCCAATAAACACCTGTCGACCATTTCCTTCGCCATCCGGACAATTAAATTGTCACTTTGCTTATTAACAGGAAGACGAAGCAGCGACTCCATATATGCTCTGGGCAGATCAGTGATATGCTCATAGGGCGAGCTTATGGAATAAACGATGGATACGCTCAACAAATCGAGCAGTTTCTGCCTAAGCGCTTCCAAATATTTGGCTCTTTCCACCTCTTTGATTGCTGCGGCATGCGGCGAAACCGGCGCGATCCAAATGATTTCACGGTAGTGTCGATGAAAGACAACGCCTCCCCAATCTTTCGTGACAATTTCGTCGATCATATAAAGCAGAGACATAAACCGCAAATGCTCCGCATCGGCAGCATCCGTCATCGCATCTTCCCTTTTACGAATGACCGTCAACCAATAGCCCCGCTTATCCTCGTATAGCTCAAATTCACTTATCACCGGGCTTTGGGGGAAGGTGTATACGTCTAACAGCGATAACAAATATTGATTTCTGTCATCCTCCGTGACATAAGGCTGTTTGGCTGCCTGTACGGTCTCCTCTAGCGTAGTTACGGTCTTTCGGAGCACTTCGGCGATTTCTTCCTCATCCATCGTCGGCTTATGCAAAAAATCGATGGCC
The DNA here is from genome assembly GCF_058789495.1 of Paenibacillus sp. FW126-R14. NCBI lineage: Bacteria > Bacillati > Bacillota > Bacilli > Caryophanales > Paenibacillaceae > Paenibacillus > Paenibacillus sp. FW126-R14. The sequence continues at coordinate 257,190 of NZ_JBYTBS010000002.1, forward strand.
CCCAGACGAATCGCTTCCTTCGCATACGAGAAATCATCATAGCTGCTCAGGAAAATAATGGGGACGAGGGGATGGCGCAGCTTAATTTGTCTGGCAAGCTCCAAGCCATCCATGCCGGGCATTCGTATATCCGTTACGACAAAATGAATCTCGCCGGATTCCATGACTCGCAGCGCTTCTTCCCCGTTCGAGGCTTCTGCTTTCCAATACACGCCAAGGCTTTCCCAGTTCACCATATACCGGAGTCCCACCCGGACAATGGATTCATCTTCTACTACGAGCATATTCCACATGCTCGAACCCCTCCTATCCAATGGGCTGATACGGCAAATTTAAACGGACATGCGTGAATCCTTCCTTGCGTTTCACTGTCAATCCGTACTCATCGCCGAAGCGAAGCCGGATGCGATCGCGGACGTTGCGCAAACCGATATGCGTGGAGTCTTCATAGCTTTGATGCTCATCCAATTGCTTCAGGGATTCACCTTGAAATCCTATGCCATCGTCGCGAATCTCAATCATTAGCGTATGATCGTTTTCACTGAGCTTGGCAGCGACAGTAACATGCAGCATCCGTTCCAAACCGCTCGCTCCATGGAAAATCGCATTTTCCAAGAGCGGCTGGAGCAGCATCGGCGGCACAGCCGCATTCTGAATGTTATCCGCAATGTGCCATTCCATCTCGAACACATTCGTATATCTCAAATCCATCAAGCGGGAATAGTCCTTCAACAGCTTAATCTCCTCCGCTAAGGAGACTAGCTCCGCATCTAACTTCATATTCGCATGCAGCAGCTTGTTCAGCGAATGAATGAGCTTCGCAATTTGATTCGATTGCTGAAGAATCGCGAGCATCCTGATGGAATTTAACGTGTTATACAGAAAATGGGGCTGAATCCGCGCTCGGAGCGCATACAGCTCCGCATTCCTTTTTTGCCGTTCCTTTTCTTCAATCGATTGAATTAATTCGTCCAAGCGCAGCACCATTCTCCCGTAGCTATTCTGCAGCTGACCGATTTCGTCTCCCCGGTCTAGAAGCGAGCCCGGAACCGAGAATTTGCCCCGCTCCACATCCCGCATGGAGCGAATCAGCCTGGAGATCGGCTTGGATAGCCCTCTGGACAAGAGCCACGATACCGCCGCCGCCGCAAAGCCCATAACAATCGCAATAGCAAACGTGTAATTGCGAATGGCACGGCTGCCTTGCAGCATCTCATCGCGGTTCACACCCATATATACTTTCCAGCCCAAATATTTGCTTTGCAGGTATACGCCGCTAAACGTTTTGCCGTTTGCATCCGCTGAAACACTCGTTTCCCAGGTTCCGCTCTGCTGGTCGACACCGATAGAGCGAAGCCGCTCCGCCAGCTTTTCATCGGATGTATAGATCAGGTTCCGTTCTTGATCCATCACGGTTACTTGAACATCCTTGAGTTCCAGGGAATTAACGATATGCGTAATAAAATCCGGCAGCACATAAAAGGCGATCACAGCTAGCGGTTGAGAGTCCTCATCCACAATCAATCGAGCGCCTATGATGGCTTGAAAAGGTTCTTTGAATTGCTTGATTTCTTTTATCCCTGTGACGACAAAGCCGCCTTTTTTCTCCATCACCTGCTTGTACCACGCAGATTCCCGCTCCCGATCCTCCGGATTGATCGTGGGATTGCCGCTGATCAAATAACCGTTCTCCGAACCGTTCATGCCATACACCATCAATCCCTTAATCGAGGAATGAATCGACGGGTAGGCGCTCATTAATCGAATGAGCGTTTTCTGGGCGTCTCTTTCTGCCGCCCCCCACCGGTCCGGCGACATATAGGGCTTATTCAGAAAACTGAACGTTTCCGGTATAAAATAGGGCAGCATGGAAAATCGGTCAAAATCATTAATTTGACGTTCGATGGATGTGTTCAGCTGAGCAAGTATGACGTTCAAATCCTGCTCCGTTTGATCATGAAGCATGACTGCCGATTTTTGATACGCCGTTATCCCAATCAGCAGAGACGGAATAATACTGAGAAGAAGGAACATGACGAATAACTTTTTCTGAAACCTTATATTTCTCCAGCCCGACATCGCAACACCTCATCTTCATGCTAGTACAGTTCGATTTCGACATTCGATTTCCTGCCTGCCTTTGACCTTCTCGGACGGAGAATACTCTCTGTTGCTCCTCAGATCCTCTGGCGTTAAGCGAGCGGGAACTATGATCCGCTATTTTCCAGAAACTCAATACTTCAACAAAATAGAGGGAACTGTGGTCCTCTATTTCATTAAATCCAGGCGAATTTAGTCAATTTAGCGCGAATAAGACCCTGTAGTTCCGTTAGACGCATGAAACCGAGGATTTAGCTCAAATAGCGACCTCTAGTTCCCTCTCACACTGCACAAAGACGCAAACTATGCTCTAAACAAAAAAAGCCCTCCCAAAAGCAGAACAATTCTACTTTCGGGACTGCCTGAAAATGATCCATGCAACTGCGCGCCGAGGATTATCGCGCTATTTTCGGAAGAAACACCTTTTTGATCGCATCGGCAAGTCTTTCCTTATTAAAGGGTTTGACGAGAAAGTCCTTAGCACCTGCTTGAATCGAATCCACGACCAGCTTCTGCTGCCCCATTGCCGAACACATAATGACTTTGGCTTGCGGATCGAATTGTTTAATTTCAATAAGCGCCGCAATGCCATCCATCTCAGGCATCGTGATATCCAATGTGACTACATCCGGTTTGAATCTCTTGTACATCTGTACGGCTTCAAGGCCGTTCCTACCTTCGCCTACGATCTCGTACTCCATGTCCATAAGCATATCCTTCAGCATTGCCCTCATAAAAGCCGCATCATCAACAATCAAAATTCTTTCCTTCACCGTTCACCATCTCCCTTTTTAGAAAAGTGACAGCTCTTAACTGAAAATAGGACAGATCCTGATGATCTGTCCTATTCATGCTGCCTTTTTCATCTCATTCGATTGTCCTCGTTGGGTTTCCGATATCACGACCCATAATATGACAAATTACTCATTGACTTACATGTTATCATACGTGTCTCTCAAGATTCTCTCAAGACTATCGACACATTCCAATGTTCTCTTGAACGCACGAAGGGGCCCTCCCGAAGCAGAATAATCTACTTTCAGGAAAGCCCCTTCGTCTTCATGCAACCTATAAATACGCGGACACTCTATCTCTCATTGCTTTGGGCAACTCGACGCCCAGTTCTTGCCGGTAGAGCGCATCAAAGCTGCTAAAGTGCTTGAGTGCTCGCTCCGGCCTGCCGCTGGAAGCGTAGACATCCATTAGCAATTGATTCATGTCCTCATCCAGCGGATAGATGGACAAATACACATCCATCCGTTGTTCCGCCTTGCTCCATGCCTGATCGGCCATATCCCGGCTGGCCAAGCTTCTCAGAAGAGCCGAATACTGCTTGGCATAGCCTTCCTCCAGCTGAGACTTCCACAGATAATCTTTTCGTTCTAAAAGAGATCCGCGGTACAGCGAGCATGCGCGTTCCGCTTGAGCGTAATCGTGCGATCCTTCCCGCAGCGCGGTTTGAAATTCCATTAAATCATAACGAACTTGCAAGGGCTCCAGCATATAGCCATCATTCGTTTTCACGATATCCATGCCAATCTCTTGTTCTTTGAGCAGCTTTTTCAGACGATAAATCGTATTGTGCAAGTTATGAGAGCCTCTGTCCTCCGGCATATCCGGCCACAGCATATCAGCCAGCTGCCACTTGCTGATATCTTGTTTCGGATGGCACAGGAAATAAGCAAACAATTCCTCCGTCTTTCGCGTCGGCCAACGGACAACCGTACCATCCGGACTCCTGACATCGAAGCCCCCAAGACAACGAACCAGCGCCCCGCGATCTTGTTTATCCTCCGCTGCGGCGGGCTGCTTTAGCTTAAGCAGGCGCTGGGTCAACCGTTCGATAGCAGCCGGAGTGACCGGCTTTAGCAAATAATCGAACGCATAAACTTTGAATGCATCCACCGCATAATCTTTATGAGCCGTCGTAAACACGACCCTCGTATGCTCTGAGATTTCATTCAATCGCTGAGCGAGTTCAAGTCCGTTCATCTTGGGCATTTCCACATCCAGGAACGCAATGTCTGGCTGCAGCTCCGGCAGCCGTTCAAGCGCCTCAAGCCCATTGCTGAAAGCCCCGACAATGTCATAATGGCCGTTGCGCCCGATGATGACTTTCATCAGCTCGAGAATCGGCTTTTCATCTTCGACAATGATCACTTTAAACAATTTCAGCCCCCCTTTCTTCCATAGCGGTATATTCCGTAGATGTAAACGGCAAATACATCACAACTTTCGTTCCGCGTCCCAACTCGGAGCTTACCGTTACGGTTGCGCCCGGAATGGCATCCAACCGCTTGCGGATGTTTGAAATGCCAATCCCGCCCGTACTTGACCTTCCGCTGGCGATCCGGTAAAGCAAATCGTCGGGAATCCCCACGCCATCGTCATGAACGGACACCTGCAAATAGCGATCCCCTTCCTGAATGGATAACGTGACGGTGCCATGCCCGTCTTTTTCGAACAAGCCGTGACGAATTGCATTTTCGATAAACGGCTGAATGCATAAGGATGGAATAGAAATATCCTTCAGATTGTCGTCCACATAATAAATCACATCGAACCGTTCGCCGAATCGCGCTTTCTCAATCTCGACATAGGCGTCAATCAACTCCAGCTCACGCCCTAAACTGACGTATAACTCATTCCGGTCCATGTCCAAAATATAGCGTAAATACTGGCTGAGCTTCGACAACAAATAGGCGGCCTTCTCCCCATCCGTATAACAAAATGAAATGACGCTGCTCAGTGCATTATACAGAAAATGCGGCTTAATCTGAGCCTGATGGAAAGCAAGCTCGCTCAGTATCGCCTCTTGAATGGACGTCTTCATAGCAATCAGCGTATGAATGCGGGCAAGCAGCGTTTCCGCTTCAAACGGCTTCGTCAAGTAATCGTTAGCCCCTGCCCTGAAGCCGAGAGCGATATCTTGCGGCGTATCCTTGGCGGTCGCGAACAAGATCGGCAAGTCAAGAATGGAGTGATGCGCGCGCAGCAAACGACACAACTCTATGCCGGATATCCCAGGCATCATAACATCGAGAATCACTAAGTCTATCTGCGGATATTCCTTGATTTTGGCCAACGCTTCCTTGGCCGAGAAGGCTGTAACCACATTGTACCGGGATCTTTTTAAAATGTTCAGCAATGTATAGATGTTCGAAGCTTCGTCATCTACAATCAAAATCGTAGACGCATGCTCTTCCAGTATGTCCAGCGTATCGCGGCTCTGAACGATTCTGCCTGAGTCTGCGTTCATGTCCGAATCGGAAGTTCCCTCGTATAACGGCGCTCGCTCATCGGCGCTGGGCAGCGAAAAAGTCATCCGCGTTCCCTGACCCGCCTCCGACCACTCGACTCCGATTTGCCCTCCCATGCGTTCGACGAGCTTCCGGCTTATGTACAGCCCAACCCCCATGCCGGTGTACCCGTCATCCGGCAAAACTTGATCAAGTCGTTCGAAATACCCGAATATTTCCGAGTGCCTGTCGCGGGGAATACCGGTCCCCGTGTCCTCGACCGAAACCGATACGACTCCCTTGCTCACACTCGCTGTAATGACGATGCTTCCTTGATTCGTATGTTTGATAGAATTATGAATCAGATTGTACATAATTTGACGCAATCGATTCTCGTCCGCTTCGGCCCATACATTCGGAGGAACCTGATTATCCAGCCGAACGGCTTTGCCGGCGAGCTCAAATTGCAAAACATCGAATACGATCTGCGTGACTGTCCTTACATCCACAACGGTCATATGCAATCGAAGCTCGCCATGCTTTAGTCGAGTGACGTCAATCAGATCGCGCATCAGCATCGAGAGCTTGATCGAAGTATCTTTGATCAGCCATAGGCTTTGCTTTTGCTTGGAAGATAAATTATGTTCATCGTCATCAAGCAAATGGGAGGTAATGTTCATAATCCCGTGAAGCGGAGTTTTGACCTCATGGGAGGTGTGCATCAAAAACTCGTCTTTCCGTTGGTTGGAGACCATCAGTTGATGTGTCAGCAGCTCATTCTTTTCGTAGGCGTTTTTAAAACGTACGGCCAGCAAAATGTTCATTAAGGTAATGAAACAAATAACCCCTGCTTTGCTCAAGAGATCGGAAGCAACCGCGTTTTCCGCATAAAGCGAACCGTCGATCAAAAACAGTAACAAAGAAACAATCGCAGCAATGAACAGCAGGATTTCTTTCCTTTCGGAAGAGCCTCTCTGACTGCGCAAGTACAAATGAACCATTCTGGTCAGGATATAGAGCGGAACAAGTCCAATGTAGACAAAAAAGGCATATCTGACTTCATTGTAAAGTGAATAAGGCAGAATGAAAATGACCGCTACATACATCACAATCGGCGAGATTAGCCACAGCATCTTTCGTCGTGGGATCAGCCGGTTGTCCAAGGAACAGAAAAACAAAATACTTAAGAGCGAGCTTGCGAATTGGCTTACATCCAACGCTTTGTAAACAATATCGAAGGGAATGCCCGGCATGAGCCGCTGGAAAATCTTTTCGCCAAACAGCAATTGAATAACGGAGAGGGAAAACAAATACAGCCCGCTGAGCAGATAGGTTTTCTCCTGCCGGCGCAGTAAATAGAAGCTAATGTGGTACGTTCCGAACATGACCAATATAAAAATAGCCGCCATATCGCTGCCGATCAGTATGTTATCCAGCTGGGCAATCTCCTTATGCCCTCCGAACTGGATCGAGTTGACGATCCCCCCGGTGAAAAATTCATAGTTGGACACTTGAATAATTACTTCAATTTCTTTGGCATCGGTATGAAAAAATGCGCTGTACGGCGTATTGCCGGGAGCATGAGCTTCTTTCGCCTCGGCCGGACGGCCGCTCTCTCCCTGCAGCTGCCCGTCGATATACAGGCGGTGCGACATCCGGATGCTTCTCAATTTCATGCCATAGATCTCGTCGCCGTTCGCATGAACAAGCACCTTGAGACGGTAGGTTCCATAACCTTTCCTGCTCATGCCTCCATCCTTATTCTTCCCCTTCCAAGTACCGGGTACGACTAAATACGCCGCCTTCGGTCCAGGTTCGGCACGAAAGTCTGCCGGCTCCAGAAGCTTTCCTTCGTAGAACTCCCACTCTCCATCCAAGGAGACCAATCCCTGTCTATGAAAATCCCAGCTTGTTAAATCCAACACGCCATGTTTCGCGAACTGTGTCGCCTTATTCGGAGTACCTTGGGCATATATGCCTATGAATAAGAGAACAGAGAGAGAGAAAACAACGGCGAGAGCAATGAGCTGGCGAAGCTTGTACATGAAGACTCCCTCTTTCTCATTAAATAACCTGTAAGACTTCTTATCCTATCATTTCATACTCCCAAAAAACTCACAAGCCTTGACAAGGATCACGGTAGCGAATACAATTCATTTGGTAATGATAATCGTTCTCACAATAATTTTGGAGGTTAGAGTATCCATGGAATTAAGAACTAGGAATGGAGTACGCAATCTTGGGGGAAGACTGCTCGTTCTAATCATGGCGTGCATGCTCATTCTTGTCGGTTGTGGACAACAAACAGCAACTAAGACCGCTGATAAAGCGGCAAATAATGAGGCTAAAGCGTCAGCGTCGCCAAGTGCTCCCGTTGAATACACGGTTAAGCACGCTATGGGCGAAACTAAAATTACAGGAACGCCCAAGAAAATCGTCGTTCTGACGAATGAAGGAACGGAAGCCGTGCTGAGCTTAGGCATCAAGCCTGTTGGCGCCGTGAAATCTTTTACAAGCACCGGGGACTGGTATGATCATATCAAATCGGATATGACGGACGTAAAAGTCGTAGGAGACGAGAATCAGCCGAACCTCGAGCTCATTGCCTCCTTAAAGCCGGATCTCATTCTCGGCAATAAATTGCGACAAGAGAAAGTTTATCCGCAATTGTCAGCGATTGCCCCAACGGTATTTTCCGAAAAGCTCATGGGCGACTGGCAAGTCAATTACCAACTGTATGCCGAAGCTTTGAATAAAAAGGCGGAAGGCGACAAAATCATTGGCAATTTTGAAAAGCGAATTTCCGATTTCAAACAAAAAGCCGGAGACAAACTCAATACGAAAGTATCCATCGTTCGCTTCATGCCGGGCAAAGTGCGAATTTATATGAAAGACACGTTCTCTGGCGTCATGTTAAAAAAGCTTGGATTCCAGCGCCCTGCTTCGCAGGATCAAGATAAGTTCGCCGACGATGTGCAGAAGGAACGCATTCCGGATATGAACGGCGACATGCTGTTCTATTTCACCTACGAGAACGATAAAGGCGAAGGAAACAAAATCGAGCAGGAGTGGATGAATGATCCGCTGTGGAAAAACATCGACGTCGTGAAAAAAGGAAATGTACATAAGGTTAGCGACGCCGTTTGGAATACGGCAGGAGGCATTAAAGCCGCTAACCTGCTGCTTGACGATTTGGAAACTTATTTCTTGCAAAAATAAAAAAATGACTCGGGGAACCAATTCCCCGGGTCATTTTTTTATTTAAGAAATCGCCTGCTGCTTGCGCAAGGCGGATCGAAGGTATCCGAGCGCACATACAATGGACAGAATGACAATAAGCGTTAGTCCCCAATAAACATTGCTGTAAGCATGTGCCAGAGGAAGATCCTTTTGCCAAACAAGGGCACTGGCTGTCGCGGCTACCCCGAATGCGCCGCTGAAAAATTGCAAGAGCTGAAACAGCCCAAGTCCCGAGGCAATCTGCGCAGGGAGAAGCAATCTCGACATTTCATTCGATATACTGCTCGTTAAGATCGTGTAACTGACGCTCATCAACATATAGATGAACATGATCGAGAAAAATGAGGTGCCCTCAAACAAGGCAAAGAGGATAACCGAAGCCAGAAGAAGCAATGGCGTATACCGGATAATGGAGCTATTCCCGCGCGTATCAATGATGCGCCCCACTTGACGTGAAATAACCATCGCTAAGAAGGATCCTGGGAAAATCACCAAACCGGCTTGGATTGCACTCAGGTGATACTGTTTTACAAGAATTTGAGGCATGAGGAACAAGGTGGCAAAGCTGCATAAATACGCTGCGATACCCACGGCTCCTAGAATGAGAAATGAACGGTTGGCAAATAATGACGGAAGTACAAAAGGATCTTTTGCAGAGCGAATGCGAACTATAAATAAAGCTATCGAAACAAGTCCGGCCAGGAGCGCTATCCACGAATGATTCGTTAAATATAAAAGAAGTCCTGTAGTGCCTATACCGATGAATAGTGCGCCTATCACGTCGAAAGAACCTTTGCGCGGCTCTTCTTTAGGAATGAACATGACATAAAGAGGCACTAACAGCAAAGTGACTGCCGTTATGATAAACAAAAGATGCCAGCCCAGAAATTCCACGATAAATCCGCCTACAACAGGACCGAAGCCAAGTCCGAAAGCGACCGAAGACATAATCATAGCCATCGCTTTCCCGCGGCGTGCCATCGGTATATAACGGGATATTAAGACTAAAGACAATGCAGGGATCGAGCCCGCTCCCGAAGCTTGCACAATGCGGACGATGAGCAGTACCGCAAAGCTGTTGCTGAATAGTCCGGCAATAGCGCCGAGGCTCAGCGACAAAATTCCGATAATGAACAATCTTCGTATCGGAACGAAATCAGCAAGCCGGCTGTACGTAATGGATGAGATCGCGAATACAATCGAGTAGCCCGTAACAATCCACGAAGTCGATGATGCGGATAGTTGGAAAGCTTTGGCCACATCCGGCAATGCTAAATTAAACATCATAGTATTCATGATGACGAGTACGATCGTTACGCCAAGCAATAGGAGAACAACTCCTTCTTTCATTACGCTTCCCTCTTGCGCATGATTTGAAACGTTCATTTTTTTCATAGCAGTTGTTCGCCTCCGCTTTAATTTCTAAAATTCGATAATTATCGAACAATAGAATAATAACATGGGTTATGCTATAATTCAATCATAAACTTAAAAAAAGTAAGGGGGGGCCCTTCATGAAATTTTTATATCATCCAGACCGTGCAGATATTCATTTGTCCACCGTTTTATATGCGTTAAGCGATCCCGTGCGTTTGTTAATTGTTTCAGAACTTCGTGATGTGAGCGAACGGGCTTGCGGAGATTTCGAAGTGCCTGTTGTCAAATCGACCATGTCCCATCATGCGCGCACGTTAAGAGAGGCCGGCGTGGTGAAAGTTCGCGTTCAAGGAACCCTGCGACTTATATCCTTGCGAACAGAGGATCTGGAAGAGCGCTTCCCGGGATTGCTTTCATCCATACTGTCTGCTTACGATGCTTCCGACGAGAAAAAAAAGCTTCTTCATCCAGATACTGTGAAATAATTGGACAACAGTAAAAATCCGTATTCCTTGAGCGGATACGGATCTTACAATGCCTATTCTCTCCTGCATGCGTTCAAGCTTGAAGAGCAAAGCGGTTCGTCGCCTTCCGCACAAGCCCGAAACACGGAAACAAATGACACCTCCCTCACCTTGCGCACTCTGCGGATTAGCGTGCTTCGGCGTTTGACATGGGCCATCCCCGGCGATTCGGCCAAATACCATTCCTCCTGTGCCAAGCTCCCGGATAACCCGGGGATGCCGTACACCTGCATCCGTTCGTGTTCAGCATCCGCCTCGTTCCATTTCCACTCCAGCATGCGAGGAGCATCCGGCAAACAATTTAGTCTGCGGATTTCCTTCAAATACGAGTATCCGTCGGATTCGGACAACCCCGCAGAAGAAACAGGTTCATACCCAATGGACATTTGAAGAACCGGAACGCCGGGGGTATGAAATACGTAATCCACATCCTCCTCACGGTCGCAAATCACCCTGCATTCATCAATGAACAGACCGTTCGCAAGCGTTATGATTCTCTCCAAGCGTACTCCTTCATAGGCGTCTGCAACCTCCACGCCTATTCGAACAGAACCGTTTCTTGCATCCTTCGTCACTTCCCGCAGAACCCCATTAGAAGGACTCTGTGAGCGGCCTCCGACAACGATGGTATTATGAGCGATCGTTTGCCGGAACCACGCATCGTGCAGAGGGTGGCTGTACCCCAACATGCCGGCGTCCGTCAGCCAGCAGCGGCCTCCCGCATAATAAATCACGTTCAGTTTGTCGAAGTGGCCGTGCCAACCGCCGTGCTCTCCATAATCGACTAGCGCCGCTTGCGCCGAAGGTCCTTGTCCAATTGTCGTATAAAGCATGCCCGGCTTATTCAAGTTGACCACATGAATATCCTGAATGACCGCCTCGATGGCAAACTCCTCCGACTCCAGAATGTCTCTGCCATAAAGCAGACTGTTCAGAGAACATCGTTCCGAGTGCTGAAGGATGTCTTCCCCTAAGCCGTACTCCGCATAAGCGAATTCATATAAATCGGCATACTGCCTCAGGTCGGTTTCCATTGAATCATGAACGGCTGGAAACGTATAGTCCGGTAAATGAGCTTCAAGGGGGATACGAAACATGAGCTGAAATTTCCTGTCCTCGCTGAGCGGTACGTCGAACGCAGCTGCAGCGTGGACTGTCGCGATCAAGGCGCTCAACGTATAGAAATGGTATCCCCACGATCCTTCAAACCAAAAGCCTTCTTGTCCCACACTTTGTTCCATTTGAAAATGAAATCCATGGCAAGGATCGTTTAGCGCCGACTCGAACAATTCCCTGTCGCCAAGAGCTTCGGCGATCACAGCCTTTGCTGCATTGTGGTAGCTCTGCCAGTTCGACTCCCCGCGCGGATTTCGATCGATCACGGCAATCGCAGGCCGAAACAGCCTCAACTCGATGCCGGACATCTCCGCATCCGTCCACATTTGGCAGGACTTAAGTATCGTGAAAGCTTGAGCAAGCGGAATCACCCACATCGCTTCGCTAAGCGTCTGATTTTGCACCCTTGCCCCGTATCTTCCCGCTTCGCTGCCCCTTTTACCAAAAATATCATGCAAATCATAAGCAGCGTAATGTTGCGCATAAAACAATATCACCCGCTTTGCCCACTCGGCATAGGCGGTCTCATCGGTTGCTGCGTACAGCAGAGCAGCGGTCAGAGCACGATTGCTGCATGCTGCATGTTCCTCAGCAATAACGACCTCGTCATATGGCGAGCCGCTTACCTCTTCCTGACAGAGCGGGCACTTATGGAGGACAGGCGTGACCGTCTGAAGATGAGTTCCGTCAGCCGGGCAGACATAGGCATGACCCCAGCCTCCTCCCGTGAGCGGAATAACCGGAGAAGATTCGACGACCGATTTCATCTGTCTCATCTGATAAGCAAGTGCCTTCCGCACGGTTGTTTCGGTTCGAATGCGCGAACGAAATTGTTCCAGCCACGCTGCTGAGTGCAACGGATACATATACGTGAACCTCCATTCAAAGGGTTTCCGGATTCGCAGGACCACTCAACTGATGATGGGACAGCTTATACGCCTTCGGACTCATGCCGACCATTCTTTTAAATATTTTATTGAAATGACGGTAATTTTCCATCCCAACCTGTTCGGCAATTTGAAATGTTCGGAGATCGGTTGTCAGCAGCATGCGTTTGGCGGCCTGTACCCTCATCGTCATCATATATTGGGTGTACGTTTGCCCTGTCGTTTTCTTAAACAAAGAACTGAGATAAGGAATGCTGTATCCTACTTTCGCAGCCATGTCTTCCAAGGATATCGATACCGACAAATCAGCCCTCAGCTGTCCGATTACATTCAACATGATCGCATTGACAGGACTTCCCTGATCATAGCCCTCTTCCGCTATGCCGGTGTCGGTATTCCGCCCGTTTGCTTGCATGTTTTGCCGTTCGTCTTTCCGCCTGCAAATTCGCGGAATGAAGTTTTTGAGCGTGTCGGCGAGCAGGTTCTCTTGGAGCAGGCAATCTTCCTTAATCAAGTAGGAAGAGGCGCCTAATTCAATGGCCTTTTGAGCAAAATGGAAATCTTTGTGGCAAGATAAAATAATCGTCTCCGGCATATCCGGTTGCAGCTGTTTCAACGCTTCAAGCATTTCAATTCCGCTCATCACCGGCATCGTTATATCCGTAATCAGAAAATGAGGTTGATATTGTTTGAACAGCTCAAGCCCTCTTCTTCCGTTGACAGCCTCTCCTACAAGCTCAAACCATTCCTTCTCTTGGGCAATCATGTGTTTGAATACATCGCGGGCCGGTTTCTCATCCTCAACGATCAATACCTTATATGGAGCTCTCATGCGAGTATTCCTCCTTAGCGAATTCCAAGCGATGCCTTGGAATAAGGATGGACACGATCGTCCCTTCTCCTTGAGCATTGCTTTCAATTCGAAATTGGGTTTGCTCCCCGAACAGCAGTCTGACGCGTTCTGATACATTTTTAATTCCGATACTTTTTCCACGATCTTCGTGCTGAATATACCGTCGCAGCTGTTCTAAGCGATCCGGCTCCAAACCTAATCCATCATCTTCAATTTGCAGCATGACCGTTTCTTCCGTGAGCGGAACCGCTCGAACAACGATCGTACCTTGATCGGCTTCTTTGCCGAAAATACCGTGAAACAGTGAATTTTCGATCAAGGGCTGTAATAGAAGCTTCGGAATTAGCATGCCTTTCAATTGCTCGTCAATTTCCGTTCGTACAATAATTTGGCAGTCATACCTCAATTGCAGCATGGCGATATAATCGGTTATGTAATGAAGCTCCCCGGAAAGAGGGACAAGCTGTGCATAGTTTTCCATCGAGTAGCGCAGCATGGAAATGAGTCTGTGCAGCATGCTTCTGATTTTGTTGTAATCCTTCATCATGGCGAACATGGTGATTGTATTTAATGTGTTGTATAAGAAATGAGGATTGATTTGGGCCTGCAGCGCCGTTATTTCACTGCGTCGCTTCAGCTCTTCCGAATGCTGTAAATTTTCCATCAGCGTATTAAGGCGAAAGGCCATATTATTCAGCATCATCCCCAGCTCGCCAATCTCATTTTTCGGATAATCCGAATACGAATTGGAAAAGTTGCCCTGCTGGATCGATCTCATATGCCGTTTGAGCCGCTGAAGCGGCCGATACAGATTATAACCGATCACGAGTGAACCGATCAGTCCAAAAAGCATAAGCATCATTAACAAGATCAATGCCGTTCTCGTAATAAACCGCGCACTCTCCGACAATTGAGCAACCGGTATTTCCGAAATGACACTCCACTTATGAAAGTTGCCGGACTGTTTAATCGAGAACAGGGAGTGATCAACGACGAACTGTTCGCTATGGTTGCTTTCGTTCCAGCCCTCTATGGCCTGTTCGATCCGCTTGGAAATGTCTGCTGAAGAGGCCGTGCTGGTCGTGGCAATGACTTTGTTCTCGCTCGTAACGATATATACGGCTCCGTCAGGACCCAGATTGATGTTATGAATCGCCTTTTGTAAAGCTTGCTTCGGCAGCGTAATGATTAACATCCCTCTGTAGCCTGTCCCGTTGGAATAGGTGAGCTTTCGCATAAAGAAGCTGTTGTCGGCTAGAAAAGTATTCCCCGTGCCGGGCGCATCGATTAATTGAAATGCCTTGTTTGATTCTTCCGCAGAGCGGATAAGCTCCTCATAACGTGATTGCGCTAAGGGAACTATCGAATCCGTTGTCGAAATGACTTCACCGGAATCGACAGAATAAATGCTTATATCCGCAATATCCCCGATCGTCGTTTTTCCCGTATCCAACGTTCTCAGCAATTCCTGCATCTGAATCACGTAGTCGAAGTAGCTGTCCTTCGCATTCAAAGCGTTGGTGATGACCGGCGAAAGTCCGTACTGGTTGCTTAATTGTTGAATACGCACCATCGTATTATCGATTTGTTCGTTCAACTGGTTAACGACCTGAAAATTCAGCGCGTTCACTTTAGCCATCACCGTTTGGTTCGAAACATGTACCGTGACATAGGCAAATATAGATAAGGGAATAGCGGAAACCAGAAAAAGGATGAAAATAACTTTAACAAAAAAACTTCTTCTAATAAAACGCAGAAATGAGACTCTCATTGTATAATCGCGGCCTTTCCCATCATCCGAGAGAGGATATCCATGCTCTCTTGGAGTCTATTTTAGCACATGGCGGACAAGGCCATACATGATCATTCTGCTCGTTCGCTTTAGGCAAGCGAACCGGCAAACTCAGCCAGTTCAATCGATTTCCCCTGATTCAAGCGGGAGTGTTCCGCTGCAAACGCCATCAGATGACTCCGAACGGAGGCAGCTGCGGACGTCAAGCTTTCCTCTCCATTATAATCGCGCACTTCTTGTAAAAAGCTGCGGACGATCCCGCTGTCGCCCCCGCCATGCCCGCTTGTTTGCTTCGGAAGCTTAATCTCCGTCCTCTCATGCGTAACAAAATCCATCAGCACAATGTTATCGTCCTCTCCGCGAATTTCACCGCGAGTGCCCATGATTTGAATACGCCGCTCCTGATCGCGGGTAAAACCGCTCATGCTGAATATAGCGGTAGCGCCGCTCGCAAATTCCATATTCACAACTTGGTGATCGACGACGTTATTATCGCATTTATACACACATCGACCGTACCCCGTCTCCTTCAAGCCTTGGACAATGCTTTCCCGGGATAAGTCTGCCGCAAAA
This sequence comes from Paenibacillus sp. FW126-R14, assembly GCF_058789495.1. Lineage (NCBI taxonomy): Bacteria > Bacillati > Bacillota > Bacilli > Caryophanales > Paenibacillaceae > Paenibacillus > Paenibacillus sp. FW126-R14. The sequence continues at coordinate 272,891 of NZ_JBYTBS010000002.1, forward strand.
TGCCTTGCCCAAGCTTTGCTCTCGCCCAAATAAAAGCGAGGCGCCGAATACGGACATGCCGCTTCAACGGCGCAGCCATCAATACAATATTCGGCCGAGCCTTCCGGCGCATTGCCGGAATGAAAATGCAGCAGTGACCCGTACGAGCTGACTCGTACACACGGCTCCTCCATCAGCCAAGACAACACATCCATATCATGGCACGATTTGGCCAAGATCATCGGACTCGACACATTCGAATTGTTCCAGTTGCCGCGAACGAAGCTGTGCGCCATATGCCAATAGCCGACATTCTCATTGAGCTGGATGGAGGCCACTTGCCCGATGCGTCCTTCTGTAATAAGCCGCTTAATAGCCGACCAGAACGGCGTGTAGCGAAGAACGTGGCAAATCGTAAGCAGCCGGTTATTTTCTTTAGCGGCTTGCTCCATAGCGATGCATTCCTTGGGATCGGGTGACATCGGCTTTTCCAACAGCACATGGTACTTGCTGCGCAAAGCCGTCATCGTCGGATGGTAATGCATCCGGTCCTGCGTGCAAATCACAGCGATATCGGCCAGCTGCGGCTGTTCAAGCAGCTGCTCCCACGAAGCATAGCACCGCTCCGGCGGGATACCGTGCTCCTGTGCGAATTGCGCCAAGCGGTTCGGGTCCGGCTCCGCTGCGGCGACAAACTTTAATTCATGCGGATAGTCCAGTGCGTAAGGCGCATAACTGCGCGAGCCCCTGGCTCCCGCTCCGATTAAGATGGCTGTTAGCTGTTTCATCCAATAAATCCTCCTTGCTTTCTCTCGGTAGATAATACCATTGTCATTTTGTTTACCAATACAGCTTCCAATCTCTGGTTGCCCGGACAAGCGCTTCAAAGTAAAAATAATCGCCCCACAGGCAGCATTCGTCTACTCCTGCATGTAAGGGCTTGCTGTATACGCCATGCAGCAGCAAGCCATTGGATTCCGGCGTGTTCACGGTCGAATAATTGTCGATCAAAGATAAAAGAATGGAGCTTGCCGCATTCTCATAGATAGCTTTATAGGGATCCGCTGCGGATAAATGCTTGTTCAGTTCCATCATGCCGCACACGGCAATCGCCGCAGCCGAGCTGTCGCGCCATTCGGAACCGCTCGTAAAGATCAAGTCCCAGTAGCAAACATAGTCGTTCGGCAGCCGGTTAATGAAATAATTCACCGTTTTTTTCGTTAGAACGATAAGTTCAGGATCTTGCGTGTAGATATAGTTCAGCGGAAACCCGTAGACAGCCCAAGCCTGACCGCGCGACCAGCAGGAATCGTCCGAAAATCCTTGAGCGGTCTTGCCGTAAAGCGGAGCGCCGGAATCGACATCCATATAATATGTATGAAAGCTGGACGCATCCTCACGAATCAAATATGCTGCAGCTTGTTTGACATGCGAGGCCGCCGCATCGAAATAAGCCTGGTCGTGCGTTATTTCCGCCGCCCAATACAGCAGCGGCAGATTCAGCAGGCAATCGATAATCATCCGTCCCCGCTGCTTCGGATTGCTCAAGCTTCCCCAAGCTTGAATAATTCCCGCCTGATCCAAATAGCGGGTCATGAGCAAATCCGCCGCACGAAGGGCCGTTTGCTTCGCTTCCTCATTACCGGTCAGTTTGTACGCAGCCACGCAGGATAAGGAATATAAAAAGCCTAAATCATGCGTTTCGGTACCGATTTGCTCATCTGCGCGCTTTTTGAAGGAGTTTAATTGAATTTCGGCGGCACGACGGTACTTCTCATCGCCTGTAACTTCATAAGCGAGCCACAGCATCCCTGTCCAGAAGCCGGGCGTCCACTCGTAATTATCTGCCGGTGTATATCTCAGATTTGTGCTGACGATATCGGGAAATTGGTCTGTGAATACCTCCAAATTACCGTCGATCTGCTTCAATACATGCCTGATAGCCGCATCGCATTGGTCTTTGGTTAACTGTGACGGGATTCTGAACCGATCTGTATTCCGTATACCTTCATCCTTCACATGCTTCATAGTTAAAATCTCCTTCGTTTTTACAAAGCCTGGTTAAAATATATGGAGAATCACCCCGATCACAGGGCAATTCTCCATTTGGCAAGCACACTCATTTCTTGATTGCGTTATATTGCTCCATATATTCTTTGCCTGCAGCTTCTCCGTAGTTTTTTACCCAGTTGTTAATTTCCGTTTTCACCTCATCGATGGTGCTTTCGCCAATGACATATTTCAGCGCAGCCGTGGAAACCTTCTTCAAATGATCGGTATTTTTCGTAAGGGTAGGAGACGTCATTCCGCCGAACGGATTCGTTATCCCGATAGTCTCGAAGCTGTCCGTGTAGGCTTTCATCTTCGCCCGCACGGGGTCGGTCGCATCCGATGCCACATAGTAATAAGGATCGTAACGATTGTCGAGTACCCAAACAGCCGGAGTCTCGGACTGGAACAGCTTAGCCTGATCGGCTGTACGCTCTACCTTGCCGTCTTTATAGCTGGTGGAATGCTGGCCGATAATGCCTGCTTTGCTGAACGCATAGTTTTCCTCGCTTGCACAAAAATCAAGGAAATCAACGAGTTTCTGAACTTTCTCCTTTGGCGTGCTGGATGGAATTACCCATAATCCCCAGAGACCGGCAGCTTTGCCGATGCCGCCTTTGCCATCGGGACCTTTCAAGAGCGGCAGCATGTCCACTTCCGCTTTGGCATCCACTTTTCGAATTTTGTCCAGCGGAGAGTTCGGAGCATCGCTTAATTCACCGACATGATTGGCTTTTACGCCGGCGATGCCTTGTGTCCATTTTTCAACAGCTTGCTGGGACTTTAGGACGGTTGCGTTCTTCTCGATCAGCCCGCTGTTCCAAGCGCTCTTTAACCATTCTAAATATTTGATATAGCCCTCCGATTGAATCGCAAACTTCGGTACTCCGTTATCGATCGTCCAAGCATTCGGCATCCCGAAGGCATATTGAACGGAGGCCAGCCAATCGAAGACGACATAGGTGTTTGTCGCATATGTAAGGAGAGGGATCGTTTTTCCTCCCCCGGCAGGATCTTTTTCCTTGAATGTTTTTAACACTTGGGTGAGTTCTTCCACCGTTTCCGGCTTTTTCAAGCTATAGGCATCCAGCCAGTCTTTGCGGTACAGGAATGCTCCTTGGGCGCTGTACAACTGCCTTGGTCTCGGAATCCCGTAAACCTTGTTATCTACTTTCGTTTGAGACCAAGTAATCTCTGGAATCAGGTTTAAGTTTTTCTTATCTTTCATATAAGGCGTAAGATCATAGAATGCCCCTTGCTTTACATAGTTCGTGAATACGGCGTCTTTGCCGTTATCGAACAGAATCAGATCGTATTGCGCCGAATCGGCCATCGCGATGCTGATTTTATCCTTATAGATGTCTTCCGGGACAAGTTCCAACTCCAGTTGAACGTTGCCGCGCTTCTCGAGATCTTCCTTCGCCTTGTTCCCCTTCAGCACCGGAGGCTCTCCGTTATAAATGAGCATCGCTTTGATTTTCAGTGGTTCTTTGTTCGCGCTGGCAGCCGGTCCTTGTTTTTCTTCGCCTTTACCGCAAGCAGCCAGAAGGCTCATTGTCATCACAACAGCAAGCGAAGCGTACAACGTTTTTTTCATTTTCACACCTTACCACCCTCTCTAAAGTTCAACGATAATAACTCACATGCAAGCTTTCCCCTTGATGATCCGAACCTTTCTTCTTCACCTCCTATGTGAAGTTCACGCTTTATTCTTTTATGGATCCAATCATAGCACCCTGGGCAAAATGCTTTTGCAAAAACGGATACACCACCACAATCGGTATCATGGAGATGATGATTGCGGCCATTTTAATCGTATCGCCCAATTGCGCCGCCGACTTTTCACTCATACTAAACTCATTGTTAATATTGGATGTGCCGACGACAATCATCTGACGCAGCAGAACCTGCACAGTCCACATGCTGCTCTTGCTCAAATAAATAACAGCGCCGAAAAATTCGTTCCAGTGGCCGACCATGAACATGAGTCCGAACGTAGCCATAATCGGCATGGATAACGGGAGCACCAGCGACCATAAAATCCGAATTTCGCCCGCTCCGTCCATTCGCGCAGCTTCTTCCAAGCTCTCCGGCAAGCCTTGGAAAAAAGTTTTCATCACCATAATCGTAAAAGCGTTGGTAGCGCCAGGCAGTATAAGCGCCCAGTATGAATTCAGCATGCCCAGCGATTTAACCAGCAAATAGTTCGGAATGATTCCGGCGCTGAACAGCATCGTGAAGAAGATCAGCAGCATCATCGCCCGGCGGCCCGGTAAAAACTTTTTGGACAATGCATAAGCCAGCGTTACCGAGAAAAGTAGATTTACGAAAGTGCCCAGCACGGTAACGTAAACAGAATTGCCTATCGCGTTAACGAACCTGCTGGTAGACATCAAGTATTTATAGCCTTCCAGCGAAAACTCCTTAGGGATAAGAAAGAAGTCGCCGCCGATCGACTCCCCTCCCCCGCTGAAGGATACAGCCAAAATGTATATGAATGGAACGATAATCAGCAAACTAAAGACAAGCATAAGGAAGCCAATCACGACATCAAACATTTGAAAACGCATTCTCATTAGCATTAAAAAACACCGTCTTCCCCTGCTTTTTTGGCGAAATGATTGCTAAGCAGCACTAGAATAAGCCCTATGATAGAGTTGAACAATCCGGCAGCAACGCCGTAACTGAAATGCGACTCCGTTAAACCTACCCTGTAAACGTACAGATCAATGACATCGGATACCTCTTGGTTGAGCGGGTTTGTCATGAGGAACACTTGCATGAAATTCGAATCCATGAGATGTCCGAGACGAATCACCAGCAAAATAATAATGGTGCTCTTAATGCCCGGCAGCGTAATGTGCCAAATTCTCCGCCATCGCCCGGCACCGTCCATCGTCGCCGCTTCGTAGAGCTCCGGGTTGACGCCGGCGATTGCCGCCAGGAATATGATCGTGCCCCAACCCGCATCCTTCCATATGCTTTGAAATACGGCCAGTGAGCGGAACCATTCCGTGCCCGTCATAAAAGCTAATTCCTTACCGATCATGGGAGCTAAATAATGGTTGATCACACCGGAAGGTCCGAAGAAAATAAACGTGATTCCTACGACAACAACCCATGAAAGAAAGTGCGGCAAGTAGACGACGGTTTGAATAATTTTCTTGAAAGCTGCCGAGCGCAGTTCGCTTAGCATAATCGCCAAAAGTATGACGAACGGGAAATAAAAAAGCAAATTGAACAAACTCAACAGCAGCGTGTTCCGTAACAGAACGAAAAAGGATTCGTTCGAGAAAAACTCGCGAAATTGTTGCAAACCTACCCATGGGCTTTTACTAAAACCAAGAAACGGACTGTAGTCTTGGAATGCAAGCAGCACTCCCCACATTGGAAAATACTTAAACACGATGAAATATAGCATTCCGGGAGCCGCCAACAAATAAAACCATACGTATTTTTTTATTTTTTTTTGTAACGAAGAGCGCCGTGTTTGGGAATAACGGCTCTCAAGTTGTTTCAGTGCGCCGGTCTCCAGCTTATCGAGCTGACTCAAACTCATGCTTGGTGTGCCCCCTCAGAAGGATTCTATACATTTTGCAACTTCGAAAAGGAAGCGCTTACGTTTGAATTTAATGTTACACAAATGAGGTCCGAAGTTACATGTCCTCTTTTAATGGAAGTGTATCCTTAATTAAGATTCTCACCGGTCATGGTCTAAGAGCGCGCAAATATATCTCAAATAAATCCGCGATATGCGGATTGCGCACCTAACATCTATCTTTCACATAAAAATAAAGGAGTAACTCTTATGATCTTTTAAAATGAGGAGAAGTCCATGATCGTAATCGAAGGTACCAGCAAAGTCTCCTTTGGAGAAGGTACGTTGTCCGAGTTGGAATTAGCGATTTATGAAAAGAAACAAAACAGCTCTGCGGAGTATCGGTATGATTCGGTGGATACGCTGCTGTTTGAACTGTACATGCGGACGCAAATCATGGAGGCCTCAAAAGCGCTGAGTGCAAGCGGCGTCTATTTTGCGGATTTCAAACACTCTATGTGCAACCCGGCCTATTGGCATATTACAGATCAGGGCAAGTTCCAGTTGAAAAGCGGCGTTGCGCCGCAAGACGCGGTGCGGGACATATTCACGAACGGAACCTCTTATGCTTTCGAATGCTCCATGGCCGTCGTAGTTGTTTTATACAAAGCCATATTAGAATCCATAGATTCCAGCCATTTCGATATGCTGACATCGGATCTTTTATTATTTGATTACCATTCCAACAACAATTTGCACCTTATCCAACGGATCGATAATGAGGAAGCCGTGACGGGCGATGTCCTTTATTTTGAAAATCCCGAGTATGAACCTATGGTTCCCTGGGGTAAAGGGGAAAATGTCGTCATGATGGAAAACGATCACTTTTTTGGACATGGCTATGGCCTGGGAATCGCATCGAAGGATATTGTTATTAAGGTCCTGAACAAGCAGAGAATCCCGGGCAGCACACAATCTGCCTATTTGGCGGATCGTTATGTGCATCCGGACTTCTCCTACTTTGCGCTCTTCCAATGCCGGAATCGGGATAAACCCATTGTTGCGAAAGTAGGGGACTGGACCTATGTCCGCAAATGCCGGATTCATTAACAAAAAAGTTTGTTGCGCCCAATTTGAATAGACATGTGCCCTATTTTCCAATTCCTGCATAGGATGATGTATGCCTATACCGAAAGGGGAAAAAAACATGACACAACGCAATGCAATAACGGAGGCTAACCTCACGAATTATCAAACGGCAACAAGAACGGAGACTCTCCTTCCAGCTCAACAAGCTCCGGCATTTACGGGAGATAATCTCCCTATTTATCAGCAGCCTTCCGCGGCTCCCGTAGCACCTGGTGTCCAGTATCCTGTTCAGCCACAACACGCCTATCATGCCCAACAAGTTGCTTATCACCCAGTACATCATGCTCATCATCACGCTTATCATCATGGTTATCATCATCCTGTGCATCACCACGCTTATCACCCTGTACATCAGCTTGGTTACCATCCTATGCACATCTATGCTTATCATCCAGTACATCACCATGCCTATCATCCTATGCATCATCATGCCCACCACCCTATGCATCACCATGCCTACCATGCTCAACAGCACCACGCTCATCATGCACAGCACCCGCACCACCATGTTCAACATGCTCATCATGTTCCGGATCCGCAATAGCCTTTTACCGCTTCCATATCTTCCAACCGATTGGCCGCAATTCCAAAAAAGACCCGGACACAAGTGTGTCCAGGTCTTTTTCACGTCTTCTTAGGCTCCAAAACAACATCCAACTGCCCCTTCAACCGTTCCGATATGCCGGGTCTGAGCGCCAAGTACGGACCTGCATCCGTGAGATGTACACTTACCAATCCCGCCATGCGGAGAGTCATGAGATGATGGTGTACATTTCCTTTAGCGCCGCCGACCTCCTTCGTTATTTCTGTGAAAGAGCGTCTTTTTTCGGAAAGCAGCTGTAAGATATCCAGACGCTTCTCATCCGACAGCGCTTTGGCTGTTGCGGAAACCGTGAAAGTCGTGGGTGCTTCGATGGCAATTGGGTACAACACATAAATCTTGTCCAAAGATACAACAAAAGTATGCAGCGGCCGAAAGTGATAAGCGGGTATCAAGCATACTTTCTTTACCTGGCTTAGCTCAATGCGCATACCGGTCACAAACGTTTCCACGACATCCTCTGGTTTCATGCCGGCCTTAAGGGCTTCCTCGATTTGTAACGCCCCTTCTTTGATCCCTTCCATGCCCTTCCACTGTGACATATATTGTTCCTGCCAAGCGGAAAGAAGGTCGACAAAACGATCGCGTTCTTCGCCCAAATGAAGCCAGACAGGCGTTTTGCTGCCAGCCATATAGGCGGCCAAGCGTTCGTACAAATCTCCGACAGAAAGAGTGCTTATCCAGTCCAGAAATGCCTTCATGGAGGAGCTGTCCGGGCACTGATCTACAAGAACGGTGAGCAAATCAACAAATGTCAGTTCCTCAACGGCTTCCAACTTTTCTAAAAAATCAGGCTTCAAAACCTGCTTAACCTGTTCGATCCACTCAGGACCGGCATACAGGTATTTGATGTTCTGTCTTCTTTTATACAAAAGAAAGCTAAGCAAGCATTCATGTACCGGCGAGAAATCCGTCTCTATCTGATAAGACATGAGATGATCTTGAACCTCCTTCTAACCATTCTTTTACTCAGAATACCACAATCGGCAAACAGATCATAATGGTTTCGAATAAAACGAATAGCGGAATTAGTTACTATTATAAATAACTTAAAATATAGTTCTTGTTTTATTGAACTAATGGTGTTACTTTATTGTTAGACCATGATTCTAACAGAAAGAGGAAAACGCCAATGAAGACAAATCCTTTCATCGACCTTTTCAAAAACAAGAACTATGCACGGCTCTTCGCGGCACAGCTGACCTCCCAAATCGGATCGGTAACGGGCTTAACCGCATTCGCCTTCTACATGCTGGAGCACTTCAGCTCGCAGCCGGCTTACGCAACGATTACCGAAATGATGTACTCGCTGCCGACACTTGCTATCTTTTTCTTGACCGGTGTGGCCGCGGATCGCTTCGATAGGCAAAAAATTGCCGTAAACTGCGATATGATCAACATCGGTTTGAGTCTCGCCTTGCTCGGCGCGATTGCCTGGGGGTGGATGCCTCTCGTGTTTGCCCTATTGTTCCTTCGAAGCGCAGTAAGCAAAATGTTTCACCCCGCCAATGCGGCCTTGGTACGGGGAGTACTTCAACCAGAACAGATTCCTTCGGCTATGGGCATGAATCAGATGCTGATGAGCGCTTTCATCCTCTTAGGCACAAGCTTAGGCGCAGTATGCTACTGGCGTTTAGGGATACTCGCTTCCGTGGCGATTGATATGCTAAGTTTCTCCATATCGGCCGTATTCATTGCACGCTGCCGGATCCCTTTGGAAGTCAGGCTGCCGAACGGTCCCTCGTCTTGGCAATCATTTAAGTTAAAGCAGATTGGCAGCGACTTTAAGGAAGGATTGCGTTATGTCCGCCACAACCCCATTGTGCTGGCTCTCTTAACCGGCATCCTCATTCTTGGCCTTGCCAACGGCGGAGGCAGCGTCATGTACCTGTTCAACCTGAAATATAAGCTCGCTCCCGACACTTACGAGTCACTGCAAATCGGCATGACCGCCATTCTCGGAGCCGGCATGATTGCGGGCAGCCTGATATCCGTTCGTCTGGCCAAAAAAATGCCGCTTCATCAAATGATCATCCTCAGTTTCTTTTTGGGCGCGGCCGTACACGTCCTGCAAGCGGTCGTCACACAACTAGTCCCCTTCATGGCTCTTTATCTGGTGTTTGCGTTATCCGTTCCGCTTTGCAATGTAGCCTTCTTCGGGTGGCTTGCCCAAGTCACCGAGCCAAAGATGATGGGCAGAGTCCAAGCGCTTATTCAACCGCTTATGATGATTACATTTACGGCTATGCAAGGCCTGATCGCTTTGGCATTCCCGAAACAGCTTTCATTGGAAGCGATTTACTACACGGTTGGAGCCGCTGAATTCGTATTAGCGCTGTATTATCTGCTGCTGCTTCCTTCTCTGGCCCAGCAGCATGCTTTGAAGAAGATGAAATCCCTTGCTTCTTAAAAACGCAAAAATGACACTCTAAATTGCTTAGAGTGTCATTTAAGATGCAGTTCATATGATTATTGAGCTTGTACGATCTCTCTACCTTTATATGAACCGCAGTTTTTGCAAACATGATGTGCTTTCTTCAATTCTGCACATTGTTCACACTTCACCATTCCTGGCACAGCCAGTTTAAAGTGAGTACGGCGCTTATCGCGACGTGTTTTGGACGTTCTCCTTTGAGGAACAGCCATGGTCAAAACACCTCCTGTTACTTGCATAAATCAACAAAAGCTATCATAGCTTTATCCCGGCACTTTGTCAATGCCTATTCTGTGAAACCGCGAAACCCTTTTAACAATAATTTAATATTCAGGAGCCGTTTTCGCGGGCAAATGATAACATTCTGCTTACAAATGCACCTTACACTTGAGTTATCTTATTGTGACGGAGGCATTCAATATGACAACCAAAATAGTTCTTGCATTTGCCTGTCTGCTGTTCCTGTCTGCTTTAGGCGTTAATGCAACAGAGAATGAGAGCTACATTGTTCGTCCATATTCACCTGATCATTATGATTCAACCAAACAATTCGAATATGAATTCGAGTGGCAGCATGGTAAAATCACCGCCAATCCTTAACACGATAGAGCAATCTTAAGTTCTTGGATATACGCCGCTCCCAGCTTTGAAAGCGAGACATTTCGATGTGAAATCCAACCCACATGAATGCTTTCTTCGCAATCCAGGGGGACGGGAATGATCTCATTCCCATTCAAATCGGCGCTTAAGACTCCCGTTGATATGGTATAACCATTTAACCCGATTAGCAAATTAAAGAGTGTCGCCCTGTCATTCACGCGAATGCTTTTTTTGTGCATCATCGTGCTGAGAATTTCCTCTGAGAAGTGAAAGGAATTGTACTCGCCTTGATCAAAGGATAAATACGGGTAGTCCTGAAGCTGATCGATCGTCACGATGGATTGTTTGGCAAGCGGGTTGTTAATACTGATGAAAATATGGGGCTTGGCGGTTATCAAGCTGTTAAATTGCAAGTTAGCCTCCTTTAGCAGCTTATTGATGACTTTCCCATTAAACTCATTCAGATACAAAATCCCGATCTCACTGCGTAAATTTTTGACATCTTCAATGATTTCATGCGTCTTGGTCTCGCGCAGCGCTAAATCATACTCATCATGGCCGTACGCACGAACCAAATTGACAAAGGCATTGACGGCAAACGCATAATGCTGCGTCGAAACCGAGAAATGCTGCGGAGAAGGCTTCGCATTCAGATACCGGCTTTCCAGCAGTTCCGCCTGTTCGACAACCTGCCGCGCATAGCTTAGAAATTCAATCCCTTCTTTCGAAAGGGAGATCCCTTTATTGGATCGTTCGAATATCGCAAGGTCCAGTTCTTCTTCCAGATCCCTGATCGCGTTCGAAAGGCTGGGCTGGGAAATAAACAGCCGTTTGGCAGCCTCATTGATGGAGCCGCGATTCGCGACCTCTATCACATATTTTAATTGTTGCAACGTCAACGCGATCCCCCCTCATCCTGTTATCCCCAGTTTACTATATCCTCTTGAAAAATACTCAACAAACGATTATGATAAACATATTAATACCGACCCGTTTACTGAGATTAATTGAGAGGTGCTGGTAAATTCTATGTTCGATCGTTGCCCGGCTTGTCAAACAGAAGTACGTCCCGGACAGTTTACTTGCATGCAGTGCAGTCATGAGCTTAAGCCGAACGGCATCCAGCTTGATGCCCTTACGTATTGGGACTCCTCCAAAACTAAGCGAACTTTTAAATACACCGCAACCATCCTTCTAGGCGTATCCCTCACGGTCATTTTCCATCATATCGTCCCCTCTGTCATTGGATTGGGCGCCGCTGCCGTTATGTACCTTAGAGACTACAAATAACATAAGCGTTCTACAGAGCCGGGGAGACCGGTTTTTTTGCGTTTCAACGATATAATTTGGCATTATGCGCATCATAAGAAAGAGTGATTTGCCCATTTGGCAAGCTGGCGTATATGATGAGGGTGCTATCAACGATCTACTAAGGAGATGCACTTTACTATGAAATGGTTTCGATCTTATGGCCCCGGTCTGCTCCTTGTGCTCGTCCTTGCAGCGGCAGCTCAGTGGATAGGAAATCTAATTCCGCTTGTAGGCGGACCGGTTTTTGGCATCGTGTTTGGCATCATTCTCAATCATACTTACGGGAAACCCGCAAAATCACTGCAAGGAATCCTTTTTACTTCGAAAAAAGTGCTCCAATGGGCCATCATTTGTCTAGGTGCCGGACTGAGCTTATCCCAAGTTTGGAAAACAGGGCTGGAATCCCTCTCTGTCATGCTTTTTTCACTAAGCGCTGCCTTCTTGGCCGCTTACGGGATCGGCAGATTGATGGGGGTGCCGCTCAAACTGCAGAGCTTAATCGGCGTCGGAACCGCGATCTGCGGCGGATCGGCCATCGCTGCCGTATCCCCTATTCTCGAAGCCAAAGAGGATGAAATCGCTTACTCCATCTCAACGATTTTTTTGTTCAATGTCGTGGCCGTCCTCGTGTTTCCGGCACTCGGCCACGCTCTCGGGCTAACCCAGAAAGGCTTTGGCTTATGGGCTGGAACGGCCATTAACGATACGTCATCCGTTGTGGCGGCCGGCTATATTTTCGGCAATGATGCAGGAACTTATGCAACGATCGTGAAGCTCACCCGAACAACGATGATCATTCCGATCTCCCTCTTGTTTACCGTGATCATGGCCGTGAATAAAAAAAGGGAAGCAGCCGAATCAGGGACACCGTCTCAGTTTCAATTCATGACGATTTTCCCATGGTTCATCATCTGGTTTCTCATTGCTTCATTCCTTTATACGATTGGTGTCATCCCCACTGGAATCCAGCCGTATATCGGCGATATCGGCAAGTTCATGATCGTCATGGCGCTTACCGCCATTGGCTTGAACGCGGATTTTCGGAAAATGATCCGAACGGGCTACAAACCCATTTTGCTTGGACTGATCGTTTGGATCGTTGTTGCCGTCGTGAGTTTAATCGTTCAGTATTCAACGGGAAATGTGTAAACAAAGCGCAGTGCGCGGGAGAAACGGCCAATTTTGTCCTAACCGGCATGATCAAGCAATGGGGCTGCGTATACTGAACAGAAAGGTTGATGTTGTTGTTTACATCCGAAGGAGGTCATGGCGATGATCGTGGCGGAAGAGATTTACCGGTCGTATGGGATGAATAAGGAAGCATTCATTGCATTCATGAAAGAAAGAAGCCGGGACACGGCCATTCATGCGCTGGGCATTGAAATTGTGGAGCTTAGGCTTGATCGCGTCGTGATGACGATGCCTGTCGGACCTTCCTCGCGCCAGCCTGCAGGGATTTTGCATGGCGGAGCTTCCGTTCTGCTGGCTGAAACCGCTGCCTCAATCGCGTCGGAAATCAATATCGATCCAAACAGCTATGCGGCAGTCGGACTCGAAATTAACGCTAACCACCTCAAAAGTAAACGGGACGGCATCGTAACCGCTGTGGCAACCCCGCTGCACAAAGGCCGGAAAACGATGGTTTGGGACATCAAAATTTCCGATGAAAATCAACAATTCATCTGCATCTCGCGCTGCACGGTGGCCATTATTGAAAAAAGACAATAAATGAGGAAACCTCCCGCTATTTGCGCCGAGTTCGTGAGAATTTACGAAATCCGGTCCAATTAACGGGAGGTTTTCAGGCTGTCGAGAAAGTCTCGGCAGCCTTTATTTAAACACTTTTAATTCAATACATTACCGCGTTAATTTGTT